>CAZATH010000023.1:0-13474 GCA_964487995.1 uncultured bacterium | reverse complement strand
CAAGAAGCCGGACGAAAAAACAACAACAAGCACGAGAACATAAATTACAATCTTGATAACAATATTACCCTTAGTTTTCAAATTTCTTGCACCTCCCTACGGCATTGGTGGAAGATATTTTAGAGGATCCACAAATTCCTTTTTTCCACCAACCTTACGATATATTGCAAAATGAAGGTGAGGACCTGTAGACCAACCAGTACTCCCTTCATAAGCAATAACTTGTCCCTGATAGACCTTTTGACCTTCTCTAACAACATATTTAGACAAATGGGCATAAAGGGTATAAAAACCATTTGGATGTGCCAGTATCACTGTATTACCATAACCACCAAACCAACCGGCATATGCAACAATGCCAGAAGCTGCTGCTTTTATAGGTGTTCCAAACGGAGCTGCAATATCAATACCATAGTGAAACATCTTTTTATGATAAATCGGATGAATCCTCCAACCAAATTTAGCGGTAATAACGCCCGTCATAGGCCATATAAAACCTGTAAAATTTGCATTACCTTTATAAGTTTCCAAAAGGGCAAGTAGTTGATAAAGAACTTGTTCCTCTTTCTCCTTATATGCAATCAGCTTTCTCTTCTGCGCTAAATTTTTGGAATACTCTGCACTAAGTGCAGTATAGATACTACTATACTTCTTATACTGTGGTTCCAGTTGTGCCATAATTTGATTAATCTCTTTGATTTTTTTCTGTCTTTCTTGACGCAGTAAAACAATCTCACTCTCAATATCTTTTAATTTTTTTACTTTAAGGTTATACTCTGCCAAAATATTGCGATCCATATCAACCACAAGCATCATCTCATAGTTATCTCGCATAAATTCTGTAAAATTACGGATATTACCAAGATACGTAGTCCAACCATATTTCGAGTATTTATACCACGCCAAGATCCGCGTAGCCATATCGGTTTCTTTTTCAGACACTTTCTTTAGATAGAGATTTTTATCTACCTCCAGTCGTTTCAGTCTTGCATCAAGTTCATCCACCTCACTAGCAAGAGATTCCTGTTTTGACTCCAATTGACGTATTTTACTACTTATCGAAGAAAGCTGGCTATAAACACCTCCTCTTTTAGCCGCTAGCCTGTTTAATTCCCTATTCAATTCTTCCAGTTCCTTATTAAGTTGCTGTATTTTCTTCTTTTGAGCTTCTATCTTTGCCTTAATGTCATCAGATGAGGTGGCGGACTGTTTAGCATATACTAAAAACAGCGATGTAGAAGAGAGACATATGGCTATAACCACAATTAGGGATAAAATCAAGATACTCCTTCTTCTCATATCCCCTTTACCTCCATCTCTACCAAAAATCTCCGGATAGAAAACATGGCAGCTATAAGTGCTAAAAGTAACCCAACAACTATAGCTACCATATAAACAGGAAACATATTACCAACACTAATATTTCCTATTCCCACAATCGCCTTTCCCAGTGCTTCCATACCTGGAGATAGTGCTTTAATTGCTAGCACAGATCCCATCCATCCAATAATTGAACCTATAAAACCGTATAAAACTCCTAAAATCACAAATGGAAAATAGATATAAACATAGCTTCCACCAAGTAGTCTATACAGCACAATTTCGTCATGGTGAGACAACACCGAAGAAGAAATCGTCAAGAATATCATCACAAAAGTAATGAAGAGAAAAAGTACCATTATCGATAATACTACGGTTTTCGACACTTTAACAATATTGGAAATTTTATTGGCAAATTCAGTAGGAACCAATATATCATCAAATACTCCCATCTTTTCCAATTTCTCCGCAACATTCTTCAAATCCTCGGGATTATTAACATACACCTCAATTGATGGTGGTATAGGATTATAAGGAAGACTCTCTATCAGTGCTGAGTAATCAGAAAGAGAGTTTTCTAGATTCTTTAACGCCTCTTCTGGAGGAACATATTTAACATCAACAACACCTTCAATATCTTTTACATCTTTAATAATGTCTTCAACAGCCGAATCAGTTACAGTGTCGCTAAAAAATGCAACTATCCCTAAATTATTGTAAATAGCACCTGCAAAATTCTGAGTAAAAATAAGCACATAAGAAACAGTTATCCAAACAAATACTGCAAACGCAACAGATAAAACAGCACTCAGTGTCGCAAGTCCTCCCCCTAAAAATATTGAAACTGCTCTCTTAAAATATCTATCAATATTGGTTCTGCGGTATCTTTCCCTTGCCATATGCATCAACCCTCAACTTTCCAAACTCTATACGAATAATTCTTGTAGCCCTCCTAGCAGCAATATCTACATTATGAGTGGCAACTAGCATGGTAATATTATACTCCGCTCTAATTCTTTCCAATGCCCTTAGAACATTTTCAGATGTAACATTATCCAAACCTGCTGTCGGCTCATCTGCAAGTAGCAGCTTCGGTTTAAAGGATATCGCACGTGCCAAAGAAACAAGCTGCTGCTCACCACCAGAAAGCATTGCAGGATACTCCTTTGCCCTTTTTTTAAGTCCAACTACATCTAAGGCTCTATAGGCAAAGGCATTAACCTCTTCGTAGGAGTATCCCCTCAATATCAAAGGAATTTTAACATTTTCCAATATGGTTCTATCCATAAGCAACTTGTAATCTTGAAAAGCAAAACCTATATGTCGCCGCCACCTTTCTAGGGGAGGAATTCTTTTGGTGGCATCGATAATCATATCGTCAAAGACAATAGAGCCTCTAACGGGCTTCCAAACACCATATATGGTATAAAGTAGTGTTGTTTTGCCAGCACCTGTAGGGCCTAGAATGTATACCCTTTCTCCTTCATAAACTTCAAACGAAATCTCTCTCAGTACCGAGCGTCTACTATACCCAAGCTCAACAGAAACATTTTTTAGAGACAATATTACACTACTCACTACTTTCCTCCTTTCCAACATGCCATTTCAGATACGCAATAATAAATTCATCTATATCACCATCCAAAACAGCATTAACATTACCCATTTCACATCCCGTTCTATGATCTTTAACCATTTGATAGGGTTGCATTACATAACTTCTTATTTGATTACCCCATTCTGCCGATTTGTGTTCTCCTTTTATCTTGCGTAGCTGCTCTTCACGCTGTTTTTCATAATGCTGTAGTAGTCGGGCTTTCAAAATCTTCATTGCTTTAGCACGATTTTGGTGTTGCGATCTTTCAGATGTTACAATAACAGATATACCAGTAGGAATGTGAGTTAACCTAACACCACTTTCTCTCTTATTTTGATGTTGTCCCCCCTTACCACCAGATCGGAATGTATCCATTCTCACTTCATCGGGATTAATGTCAATATCAATATCTTCATCAAAATATGGAACTACTTCTACTTGGGCAAAGGAAGTATGCCTTCGCTTATTGGCATCAAAAGGAGAAATTCTAACCAGTCGGTGAACACCTTTTTCGGCCTTCAACTTACCATACGCATAAGGACCTCTGACCACCATGGTTGCGCTTTTGATACCGGCCTCTTCTCCTTCTGAAACATCCAACACCTCTACTTTATAGCCATTTTGTTCTGCCCATCTTAAATACATTCTCATCAGCATTGATGTCCAGTCCATTGCCTCAACACCACCAGCCCCGGCATGAAGAGAAACAACAGCGTCTTTCTCATCGTATTTACCATTAAAAAGAGTTTTTATCCAAAACTCCTCAACTGCTTTCTCAAGCTCCCCTACTGCATCACTGAGTTCCTGCAATAACTCGTCGTCTCCGGTCTCATCATACAGCTCAAAATAAGCTTTCACATCCTCAAACCTGGCATCTAGATTTCCTATTTCCTCCAGCAGATTTTCCTTTTCCTGTAAACGCTTCATCAAAGCGGATGCACGACCAGGATCATTCCAGAGATCAGGGGCCGAGGTAAGCTCCTTAAGCTCAGTTATTTCCCTTTGTATACCATTCAAGTCAAAGGCGATCCCTCGCTTCCATGTATTTTTTAGAAATATCTTCAACCTTTTCCTTTAGATTTACTATGTTCTCTATCATTCACCTTTCCTCCCTTCACCACTACCCCGAGACACATCGATATTCAGATTAAGAACAGACAATGTTCTTATAGTATCACGTCGAATATTATTAAGCATCATCTCAAACATACGTCTGGCCTCATATTGATATTCCACAAGAGGGTCTTTTTGCCCAAAAGCACGTAAACCAATGCCTTGCCTGAGCTGCTCCATCGTCTGAAGATGGTCTATCCAGTTTCTATCAATAGTTGTAAGTAATACCTGCTTGGCAACTTGTACCCATACATCGTTTCCCCACAACTCTTTCTTTAGAGAAAGAATCTTTCTAAGGCTTTGTTCTATCCATACCCGAAGATCTTCCTTCTCCTCAGGCAGTTCACCCTCCCATTTTACATTTTTTCCCGTTAAAAGATACACTTCATGCTCTGCATTTTTCACAATTTCAGATGGGGTTAACTCATCGTTCCATACAACATCTGCCAAATATGTAGCATAATTGGCTACAATCGAATCTATCATCTGATCAATATCTTCTGAAAATAGTATATTTCTCCTCTGATCATAGATAATCTCACGTTGCATATCCAAAACGTTATCGTATTCAAGCAACCGTTTCCTGATATCAAAGTGATAATTTTCTACCCTCTTTTGAGCCCTTTCCACCGCCTTGGATATCATAGGATGCTCAATAGGTTCATCATCGGGAATATTCAACCTATTCATCAAATTTTTAATGTTTTCTCCGCCAAATAGCCTCATCAATTCATCTTCCAAAGATAGATAAAAACGGGTAGAACCGGGATCTCCTTGACGACCAGCACGACCTCTTAACTGATCATCTATTCTTCTAGCCTCATGTCTTTCCGTGCCGATGATGTGCAAACCTCCCAATTCCTTTACACCAGGTCCAAGTTTAATATCAACACCTCTTCCAGCCATATTAGTAGCTATGGTAACCATACCTTTTTCTCCAGCATGGGCTATAATCTCTGCTTCTTTTTCATGATATTTAGCATTCAAAACCTGATGGGGTATTCCCTTCTTCTTAAGAAGAGAGGAAAGATACTCAGACTTTTCAATAGATCTAGTACCTACTAGCACTGGTCTTCCTATTCGGTGCATTTCTTCAATTTCTTTTACTACAGCATCAAACTTAGCCTTTTCCGTCTTATATATAACGTCGGGATAATCTTTTCTTATAACAGGTTTATTAGTTGGGATAACAACTACCTTCAAACCATATATCCTCTCAAATTCTTCTGCAGAAGATTCGGCGGTACCTGTCATACCAGATAGTTTCTTATACATTCTAAAGAAATTCTGGTAAGAGATCGTAGCATAGACAACAGATTCTCCTTTTACCATTACTCCCTCTTTCGCCTCTATAGCCTGATGTAAACCATCAGAATAGCGTCTCCCATACATCAAACGTCCTGTAAATTCATCTACTATAATCACTTCGCCATCCTTAACGATGTAATCAACCTCATTCTTAAACAAATATTCTGCCCTGATAGCTTGTATCACCTTATGAAGCAATGCGGTATTTTCCAAACTATAGAGATTATCAACATGCAAAAATCTTTCTGCCTTCTTAATACCTTTTTCTGTTAATGTTACCCACTTGTCTTTTTCATCCATTTCAAAATCAATCCCAGGCACCATTCTACGGGCAAGTTTGGCTACTTTATAATATATGCGGTTATCCTCTTCTGCCGGTCCAGAAATTATCAGTGGAGTACGGGCTTCATCAATGAGAATAGAATCCGCCTCATCAACAATAGCATAAAAGAGTTCTCGCTGAACAATTTCTTCCGGGCTACGCGCCATGTTGTCCCTCAAATAATCAAAACCTAGCTCATAGTTAGTAGCATAAAGCACATCTGATTGATACGCCTTCTTTTTCCTGTTCCTATCCATATCACTCTTTAAATAATCAACCGAAATGCCAAGGAAATTGTATATAGGTCTCATCCATTCGGCATCACGTTTGGCAAGATATTCATTAACCGTTACAATATGAACTCCCTTACCTAGCAGTGCATTTAAATATGCAGGCAATGTGGCAACAAGAGTTTTACCTTCTCCTGTTTTCATTTCAGCAACTTTACCCTCGTGTATTACCATTCCACCTATCAATTGAACATCAAAATGTCTCATTCCCAGCGTACGCTTGGCAACCTCTCTAACCACGGCAAAAGCCTCAAAAAGGAGGGAGTCCAGCGACTCCCCCCTCTCTATTCTTTCCTTGAACTCTATGGTTTTAGCCTTTAACTCTTCGTCTGACAGTTTTTCTATTTCCGGCTCTAGCTGATTAATTCTTTCGACTTTTTTCCAATATCTATTTAACTCTTTCTTTTTTAGGTAATCGGTAATAAGTTTAAGCAAACTTCATCACTCCACAATTGACTCTATCATACCAAGCGTACCATCATCCCTCTTGTAAAGCAAACATACATTACCTGTTTCTCCATCAAGGAACAAAAAAAGCCTATGATCTCCAAGCTTCATCTCCTCTAAAGCTTCCTTAACTGTCATAGGTCTTAAAACAATCGTACGATACCACTCTATCTCCTCCGGAAGTTCTTCACCTTCTTCCGCAGAATATTCCTCCATTGCCTCTTCTGTGACATGTGATGCATGAATCTTGTGTCTTTTAACAAGTTTCTCTTTATATCTTCTAACACTTCTCTCCAATACATCAGAAATGGTATCGATAGCTTCACTGATCATACCGGTGGTTTTCTCAGCATGGAATGTTTTACCAGCTGCATAAAGGGTTACCTCTACCTTATATAGGTCTCCATCCTTATGAGGCTGTCTGACAATAACTACATGGGCACGCTGAATATTATCATAAAAGCGTTCTAACCTTCCAATCTTCTCCTCCACATAATCTTTTACATGCTCAGACACGTTGTACCCTCTACCCACAATATCTATCTCCATCATATACACCTCCAGTTGTTATTTTTACACTATATATTTTAATGCATAAAGCCACCAATAGCGCAAAGGCACAATATACAACTCTCCCGACCGTGACACAAGAATGACAATTGAACCTTCTTTATCTGTTCTATGTATTCTAACATCGTAGTTATGCAAAACAGAGAGTGTTTTCATATTAGGATGACCATATGGATTTTTACCAACAGATATTACAGCATACCGAGGACGAATTAATCTCACAAGTCTTTCTGTTCCCATCTTATCAAAAGAACCATGATGGGGCATTTTTAATAAAACATCTCTATGAGCATATCTATTAAGAAAATAAGTTAATCCCCGTCCCTCTAAATCTGCAAGAAACCATTGATGATGAAAGTAAACATACGCCGATCTTTCATTATCACTCCATTGATAATTATCACAAGGGGCAAAATTGATAAAAAAATCCCTGGAAAATATTAACTTTTTACCACACACTTTACCACCTCTAATAACAGTTCCATAACGACCTTTCAATATATCTTCTAAATATCTATCAAAGCCTCCTGTATGATCAATATCTTCATGGGTCAATAAGATAACATCTAAATAGTTAATTCCTACTACATGAAGTGCATTCAGCACACGAGCAGAAACCCATTCGTAAGGTCTTCCACTATCTATCAAGATATTACTCTCAGGTGAACTCAGTACAATGCTATCACCTTCTCCAACGTTGACGACAACGCTTTTATAAGGAAAATAAAAGGTTAATATCAGCCATATCATAACTACTAAAAAAATTATTACCATTCCAATATGTTTTAATGTCTTGTTTTCTGTTCCAATCCGCCATAGTAGTATGCCTACAAAGATAAAGGCATAGTAGGATGGAAGAAAAATATCCAGTGGAAAAGAAAGATAAGGTACCATGGTAAAAATGTGCAAAATCTTACTCAACATATATCCTGAAAATGGTAAGGGAATTAACAACCACAGCAACGACAAACCCAGTAAAAACGTAAAAAATAGGCTAATTAAAGGAAATACCACAGTAAAGATAGAAAGTCTAGAAAAAAACCATACAGAAAGTCCCCATATAACCCAAAGCATCACATCGTATTTCTTATACTGCAGACTATACAAAATAGACAGCGATATAGCAATAGATAACAGAAATGATATGGAAAAAACGTAACCAGGAACAAAAATCGCCACAACCAACGTTGTAATAACCCCCATAAACAGCACATCCAAGTGACTTTCTCCAGTAAAGTGATAAACACTAAGCACAACAAAAAAGGCCAAGGCTCTGATAATAGAAGGAGAGAAACCAACAATAAAAGCATATAAAAATATGGCAATAAATACCATCCAAGGTGCTAGTCCCAAAGCATATAGTATTATACCTACCGTATCGATATGAGTTCCAGACACCGCAAACAAATGGGCTATACCATAGGAGGCAAACTTTTCCCTAAGGGGCAATTCAACTTTAAATCCACCTAACATACCCAGAAAAAGGGAAGATAAAGACTTTCCCATCTGTTTTTCAGCCAATTTTTTTCTATTTATCCATATCTTTCTTCGTATATCACTATATACAAGAGTAGAGGTAACCAAGCCCTCTCTTTGTTTTATAACCCTAATCACATCGCCAGGATAAAATTTTTCTGAAACACGTATTAAGTTTAAAGGATTGTGTAAAGCAACTGCCTTACCTGGAGAAGTAACAATGTATACATCTTGGGGATTCCACAGTATCGAGAAGATTATTCTTAACAAAAGCAACAACAATAAAAAGGAAATTGTTATCAGACGTGAAAAAATAATTCTCTTTTTATGGAACTTGAATATAGGGTTTAATGCTTTCAAGTGTCTTAACACCAATACCCTTCACATTTAAAAGATCTTCGTATGAAGAAAATGGGCCATGAGAGTTTCTATACTCTACTATTCTTCGCGCCAAAACTGGACCAATTCCCGGAACGCTTTCCAGCTCACTGGGAGTTGCCATGTTCACATTAACTTTGGTTTCTACCCTTTTTCCCAAAGCTGTAGCATCTTCTCCACGCTTAGGAGGAATATAAACCTTCATGCCGTCTGTCAATTTCATTGCCAAGTTAACAGAAACATTGTCAGCAGATGAAGTCAAACCACCTGCAGCATGCACAGCATCAACCAATCTGGCATTCTTATTAAGCTCATAAACACCAGGGTGCACAACTTCCCCGACAACATATACCACTATTTTATCGTTAATATCACCCACCTCTGTTCTATGATCATTACTCAATGTTGACAGGGCGCATTGAAGAGAAGCTCTTCTAACACCCTGATGATAACCAACAAAAAACAAGACGGTGGCTATCACTATCGTGATAGCCACCCACTTAATCCATACACTAATGTATTCTCTCACAGCGGTTTACCCACCTTTTACAACCAAATTAACCAACTTTCCCGGGACATAAATCTCCTTGACTATGTTCTTACCCTCTATAAACTTCTTCACATTGGGAATATCCTTTGCCTGCTTGATTACCTCATCACGTGATATTTCCCTTGGAAGTTCAAGTTTTCCCCTAACTTTACCATTAACCTGAACAACAATTGTTACAGTATCAGATTCTAGATATTTCTCTTCGTACTTTGGCCATGGCGAGGTATGAATGGAATATGGTTGCTTCATCCTTTCCCATAATTCTTCGGTAATATGCGGTGTAAAGGGTGCCATAACCTGGAGAAATGTTTTTGCCCCAAATACAGCAATCGCAGGCCTGACATCTTTATAAACCTTTTGAAACAGATTCATATACTCCATCATAGCCGCTATTGCAGTATTAAATCTAAAGTTATCATTCATATCATATTCAACTCGGTATATTAGCCAGTGTGTTTTCCTTACCAATTCCTTTTCCTTTGAAGTCCACGTACTCTCTGGAGGTAAAGGCTCATCAAAGCTATCCATCGTATCTATCAAGTCGTTGATAGTATTCCACACACGCTTTAAAAACCGGAAAATACCTTCTATACCCTCTTCCTTCCAATCGAAATCACGTTCCGGTGGTGCCGCAAACAGAGTATACATACGAGTTGTATCAGCACCATATCTCTTTATCATCTCATCGGGATCGACAATATTACCCAAAGATTTAGACATCTTAGCTCCATCCTTGAGAACCATACCTTGGGTAAATAAATGTTGGAAAGGTTCATTAACAGGACTATAACCAATATCATACAGGAATTTATTAATAAATCTGGCATACAAAAGATGTAAAACGGCATGCTCCGCACCACCAATATACTCATCAACAGGCATCCAGTACTTTACATCCTCTTCTTCAAATGGTTTTTCTTCACTATGAGGTGAAGGATAACGAAGGTAATACCAGGAAGAATCCACAAATGTATCCATGGTATCAGTCTCTCTTCGGGCAGGCCCCCCACAAATGGGACAACGTGTTTCGACAAATTCTTTAGATGTTGCAAGTGGAGATATAGCACCTTTGGGCTCAAAATCTACAACCTCAGGCAACTTTACCGGTAACTCTTCTTCGGGAACTGGAACAATACCACACTTCTCACAATAAACTACAGGAATAGGAGCTCCCCAATACCTTTGACGAGAAATCAACCAGTCTCTAATTCTGTACATATAGGCCCTTTCGCCAAATCCTTGCTCTTCAGCATATTTAACCAAAGCCTCTTTGGCTTCTTCTGATCTCATACCACTAAACTGACCACTATTTATCAAGATACCTGGTTCAGTATATGCCCCTTTGTCAAAATCCCATTCACCATCTTCGGGAACTATTACCACTTTAATTGGCAAATTGTATTTCTTTGCAAAATCATAATCTCTCTCATCATGTGCCGGCACTGCCATAATTGCACCAGTGCCATAATCTACCAATACATAATTACCAACCCATATAGGTACTTTTTCACCATTATAGGGATTAATGGCATATCTACCCGTAAAAATACCCTCTCTCTCCAATGTTGTAGACATTCTTTCTATATCAGACATATTCATTACTTTTTCCTTAAACTGCATTACTTTGTCTTCATAGGAAGTACCTTTAACCAGCTTTTCTACAAGAGGATGCTCCGGAGCCAATGCCATAAAGGTTACCCCATATATAGTATCTATCCGTGTAGTAAAAATCTCAATATAATCATCAAAATCTTCCAACTTGAAACGCACCTTCGTTCCTTTGCTCTTACCAATCCAGTTTTTCTGCTGAACAACCACCCGCTCAGGCCAGTCAAGGTTATCCAAATCCTCAAGCAATCTGTCGGCATAAGCTGTAATCTTAAAAAACCACTGTTCTATTTCTTTTTTTACCACCGGGGTGCCACAACGATAACATTTACCATCAACTACCTGTTCATTGGCAAGCACGGTCTTACAGTTGGGACACCAATTAACCTTTGCCTTCTTTTTATAAGCCAATCCTTTTTCATACAATTTTAGAAAAATCCATTGAGTCCACTTATAATACTCAGGATCACAAGTGGTAACCTCTCTATCCCAATCGTAAGAGATACCTAAACGCTTTAGTTGTTTTTTCATGTTCTCGATATTGTCATAAGTCCATTTCTTAGGATGAATCCCATGTTTTATAGCGGCGTTCTCAGCAGGCAAACCAAATGCATCCCAGCCCATGGGATGAAGGACATTATAGCCCAGTCTCCAATAATACCTTGCCACAACATCACCAAGGGAATAATTCCTTACATGGCCCATGTGAAGTCTACCAGAAGGATATGGAAACATTTCCAAGACATATTTTTTAGGACGTTTATCATCTTTTTCAGCTCTATAGAGATTTGTTTCTTCCCATCTCTTCTGCCACTTCTTCTCTATATAATCAAAATCATACTCATACTGCCTAGCCACCTCTATCACCTCCCAGGAGTACCTTCTCCTATTGTGTAAAAATGCATGGCATTTCTATCAAATTTTAACCTAATCTCACCGGTTCTTCCATGCCTATTTTTAGCAATATCTAGCGATATATCAGAAACGTTACTTGAAATTCCTTCCTCATCTCTTTCATAGTAATCTTCTCGATATAGGAGAATAACCACATCTGCATCCTGCTCAATGCTACCCGATTCTCGTAAATCAGACAACATAGGTCTCTTATCTTGTCTTTTTTCCACTTCTCGTGAAAGCTGTGAAACAACAATCACAGGTATATCAAGCTCTCTGGCAAGTTGTTTAAGCTCCATCGTCATCTGACCTATTTCTTGAACCCTATTGGAGCGATTACCTTTTGTCCCCTTGATAAGTTGCAAATAATCAACCACTACAAGCCCCAGTTTCTTATCTTCGGGAAGCTTTGTATTTAGCTTTCTTGCACGACTCTTTATATCAAAAACAGTAAGAGCACTGGTATCATCTATGTAAAACTCTATTTTTTCAAGCTGATTAAGTGCTATTCCCAATCTTCTTGCCTCATCATCATTTCTAAAACCTCTTCTCATCACTGCCATCGCGTTAAAACCACCAACATTAGAGATGGCACGAGCTGCAATTTGCACAGCAGGCATTTCAAGCGAGAAAAACAAAACACCATAATGCTTAGCCACCGTAAGTGCAATATGGAGTGCCAGAGCAGTTTTACCAACCGAGGGTCTCGCCGCTATAATAATTAAATCTGATCGCCCTAGACCTCCATTAAGGATATCATCTAGCTGTGGTATCTCTGTTGGAATAACTAAACTATGGGCATGATCCGTACTATCAAATTGCTCGACATAGGAAACAAACTCGTTGACAGCCTCTACAATATGCACTGCCTTACCGAGTTCTCTATCTCCAAGATGCTCAAATAGCTGTCTTTCTGCTTCATCAATAATCTTCTTCATGGTACGATCTGGCATATTATCATACTTCTTAGCAAGCTCTATAAGGGAGCGTCCAGCTTCCGCAATTCGACGCAACATAGCCTTTTCCACAACAATATCAAGATAACCATCCCAATAAACTGGAACATCAGCTAACGTAAACCTTACCGACATATTTATAAGCATTTCTTCAACATCTTCTGTATACTTACCAGCCTTAGATAAATATTCCCTAATTCTAGGTAGAGAAAGGCTCTGTCTATTTTCGTGTATCTTCTTAAAAGCCTTGAATATTTCCCTATGAATTGGCTCGTAAAAGGCATCTTCATCTACACGTGAAACAAGCTCTTCAAGTCTTTGTGGATCGGCCAATGTCAAAGCCAAAATAGACCATTCAGCCTCACTATCATGGGGTAATCCCTGAACCGGGATATCACTCATAAACGATCACCTTCACTTTTTCACTGCCCTAACTATAATTTCAGAAGATATATCTTTGTAGATTTTAACTTTCACATGGGTATCTCCCAACGTCTTAATAGGTCTTTTTAAAACAACTTGCTTCTTCTCTATATTAAATCCCCTTTGTGAAAGTTCGGATGCAATATCCTTGGCAGTAATGGCAGAAAACAGCTTTCCACTATCACCGGCCTCTTTGGCAATTTCCAGTATCATACCATCAAG
>CAZATH010000022.1:0-14003 GCA_964487995.1 uncultured bacterium | reverse complement strand
CACAATGCTATGAGACGCGAACACCACCCCCCACTCTTTCGGTTTACCATAAACTGGGCCATCTTCCTCCATTGCCACTGTTCCATCAATAACTGCCAAATCTGCCATCCTATGAGTAGCTAAAATGGCAATATTGATATTAATAATTCCATATCCTTGATGAACCTTACCTTTGTTTCTACCTTTAGGTAGTGCCATGGCTATATTCTTAAGGGCCAATGTTACGATTACAGTATCGTGGGTTTTTGGTGGACCTACAGATATAAGGTAAGGAGCATTAACAAGGTAACCATTAAGCACTATTTCCTGAACCGTCCGGTCCCACTTAAAAATTTTAACCGGTATAGAGGGATTCTCAGTATCAGACAATGATTCTATGGCAACCAGTTCAACCCATGAATAACCTTTTAATTCCTCTTTATACCCAAAGTTCTGTAAAGCCTCCACTGTTTTCCCCACTGAAGATTCTTCCGCAACTACTATGCTTCTAACTCCTAACTCACGTAAATGGTCCACTACTGCCCTAACAGCTGCAGGATGGGTACAAGCAAGAGGATATCGGACATCAACAAAGTTTGGCTTGATAACAACAAGATCCTTGGGAACATTCGGCGTAAAATGGCCATGTAAGGTAGCTAAAGCTTCTCTTATAGCCTTATATCTATTACTTTCCTTGGCAATAGATATATACTTCACAAGGCACCTCCACGTGTTATATTAATAAATATGATGATAGATATCAAGCACATTATAGCAATCTTTTTAACCAGTATAACTCCGATACTAGAACTAAGGGGAGGTATGCTCCTTGCCTGGACATTGGGAATGCCGTGGTGGATATCTTTTCTTACATGCGTCATAGGATCAACTATATTAGGAACTTTGGCGTTCCTTATAGGAGATTTCATCATTTTGATATTGAGATATATATTCCCCTCTTACATCAATAAACTGCAAAATAAAAAGAAGCAATTTATAGAAAACTACGAAAAATTAGGTTATATAGCACTCACACTTTTTGTGGGTATCCCACTACCGGGCACCGGTGCATTTACCGGTGCCCTAATAGCTGGATTATTAGAGCTAAATCCAATAAAAACTATATTGTCATTACTCTTCGGTAATATCCTCGCCGCCCTTATTCTCAGTATCTTCTTCTTCATAAGGTAATTCTTCCTCTTCTTTCTCAATTTCCTCAAGTAGTTTTTCCCAATCTTCCTCGTCCCAAGCAGGATCTGCAAGATATATAACAGGTTCTTTGCCGGTTATAAATGCCACAACTAATAAACCAATAAACATCCAACCCACCACTGCTGCCATCATATTGGCCAATCCCAAAACCTTTTTGATATAACGCATCAGACTTCACCTCCATACTTTTCTTACTATAATAATACCATAGGAGGAGATAACATGCTAAAAGCACTGAAAAATATATTGACTGGCATACCTCACATACCACCAGACGCCAAAAACGGTATTCTCCATATTAGTGATACCCCACGACAAATATACAGATGGCTTAGTAGACTCATACAAGAAACAAACCCCTCTTATATCATACATACTGGAGATGTTGCAGATGACATAAAATTAGAGCTGGCACCCGAAAGATTAAAACACAGCTACATATCTGCCATATCACAGTTTAAACATACCATTAAAGGCTATGAAGAAAGAACATATATTATCGTTGGAAACCACGACAATCCTGCAATTTTGTCTACCATCTTATCAAAAGCTAAGATAATACCTGAACCATATCAGCTACAAATTGAAAATCTATCTTTTTTCTTATCCCATAAACCCCCTTCCGCAATAAATGGTTATGACTTTATCTTGTTTGGACATCAACCAACTAACAATGATAGTGAAAACTATTTAAATGGACTTATACACTGCCATATAATTACATTGAAGGGATTAGTTTTTAAGATACATTATCCTAAAGGAACTAATAGATACAGAAAATTGAGATGGGGTGATGGAAATGATCTTATTCACAGAGGGCCCTAATATGCTCTTTCTCAGAGCAAAACCCGAAGAAGCGGCTATTTATCTTCAACAGATAGGTTTGAAAAGGCATAAAAATCCAACACAAGCCTTTCTTCATACACTACCCAAAGATACAATCGTATTTGTCACTGAGCCAGATAAAATTAAAACTCGTATCGAAGATGCCATATACACTTTTCATGCACCATGGGGCAGTGATATTACACTAACCTATCTATACAACAACAAACAACTAACACAAGTTGTAGAGAAAGCAGATCTCGGTCCAGGTATCATTTTCCTTAAGGGAATAGACAATACGCACGTATTATCCCTTAAAGAAAAGATTCAATCTGAACTATATTCTCACATATTCCCATTCGTAAAAGGTGTGGAAATTGGCGAAGTAGAAGATACCATTATATACACTACTACAGACAGCTTATCTCATCCTGTTTTGATTAACTTAGAGGAGGAAATCGTCCTTGTTCATAAAGATAAGTACTTTACGACATCATTTCTAGAGAAGAATATTATCAGAATATTCATGGAAACTATTGAAGAAAATACACTCAAAGAATTGGGTATTACTATATACGACCACTATAATCTATACGACCTACAACGTCAAAGGATATATACCGTAATTACCGATTTAAGTTTGGGTTTTATAGTTGGAGAAAGGTTTACCACCGATAGTCCGAGATTTCTAATGAAAGTTATTGTGTATCTTATAAAATTACTTACCCATGAAGACATAGAAAAGATTAAATGGTATATGATGGGATTAGAATTTTTAGAAAACGGAGAGAGAATATGTGATATAGACATCATTAAGAAGGGAAGAAAACTATCATGGAGAGATCTCAAGGGTATAGAGCATACAGGTAGAAAGGAACTAGTAGCCCTGAAAGCTCGAGAAGAATTAATAAGTCTTTTATCAGAAGAAGCAAGAAAAGAACTTCAAAGACTTGATGAGCAGATAGCAATGAAAATTAAATCTCTTTCCTAATATGTCTCAGTCGCTCTAACATTTTATTCTCATAGCCAGCCTTATATACAACCACCTGAGTATCCTTTATCTGATAAGGCATATACCTTTGTTGCACCCAACCACCAAAGTCGTGGGGATATTGATAACCACTTCCTTTTACATTCTTTAAATGGTCAGGAACAGAAGCTTTAGGATACTGATGTAAAAGTGTCTTAACATTATGAATAGTTTCTAAAACAGCATTTGATTTTACCGCCGTCGCAAGATATATTGCCACCTGTACCAAGAAAAATAAGGCCTCAGGCATGCCAATATGTTCAACTGCATACAAACCACTGGAGGCTATTTGAAGAGCTCGCGGATCAGCATTACCTATATCTTCAGATGCCAATATAAGTAGCCGTCGTGCTATATAAAGGGGATCTCCACCACCTTCGATAAAACGCATTAGATAATAAACAGCGGCATCAGGATCACTTCCCCTAATACTCTTGATCATAGCCGATATAACATCGTAAAACTCTTCTTTATCAGAAACCCCTATCTTTAGCGAAGAATCATCCAACATTCCTGTTTCTAACCACAACACAAACAAGTTTTGAAGTCGTCTGATATCTCCACCTGCCGAATCTATAATAAGCTCTCTAACATTTTCAGGCATAGAAACATTCTTTTTTTCAGCCCAAATAGTTAACAATATTCGCATATCTTCGGGCTTTAATGGGGTAAACTCTATCAGCACAGAACGAGAACGCAAAGGTGGAATCAACATTTTCCATGGGTTTTCCCACGAGGCTCCAATAAGCACCATTCTACCTTCTTGTATAGGAATAAGTAAACTGTGCTGTGCACTTCTATTTAATCGTGTTATCTCATCAATAAACAAAACAACATTTCCGAATCGAAGTATTTTATCCAACTCTCCTTTGGAAAATCTACTTCCATCCATCTGAAAATAGAGGCTGCCACTTTCCTTGGCAAGCAAAGTGGCAGCCGTTGTCTTGCCAACCCCAACAGGTCCATACAAGATAATCGAACGAATACCACTATTAAATGCTCCTTTTAAAAGGCGAACAGCCCTCTTGTTCCCAACAAATTCACTCCAATTTTCTGGTTTAAACTCCTTCATCAACTACATCGACCTCTGATATATATCAACAAACTTCGCAGGTACACCTAGATTTTTTTCAATATATCTCGCAAGCAGTAAAGGTCCTCCAGTCTCACTTCTATAATGTCCATATAAAAGCAGATTTATTCCTTCCTTACGAAATTCTCTCCACTGAGGATAGGTGACCTCTCCTGTAATATATGTATCTACACCTAAGGGCAAAAGACTTGGCAAAAAAGAGCCACCAGAACCAGAAATAACGGCAAGTCGTGAAACCTTACTACCACCAAATTCCCAAACTTCACGGGGCATACCCAAATAACCTTCTAATTTAGCGGTTATATCGCTCAAAGTCATATCAACATCAACATAAAAGCCAACATCTAGAGAAATCCACTTATCGGCAGGTATACCCAAAGCACCAAGTATATAAGCATTATTACCAACCTCTTTATGTGCATCAAGGGGCAAATGATAGGCAAGAAGGGCAATATCATTTTTCATTAAATAAGCCATTTCTTCATACGTTTTATCAACAATAGGATAAGGTCTTCCCCACCATAAACCATGGTGAACAATAATAACGTTTGCTCCCGTTTCCCTTGCAATATCTACAAGTTTGTTATCATAGTCGGTAGCAGTGATAACCCCCTCAACTTCCCACTCTCGTTTTCCTACATTGAGGCCATTAAATGTAAAGTCTTCAAATTCAGAAACTCTCAAATATTCTGATAATTGTTTTTCAAGTTCTCCTACCTTCATACCAATCACACCCTATCATAAATAGATATATCAAGAAATTCTGGAGGTTCCGCAAGCATATAACGATAAACCGACTTCAAATATGACCTAAATAAAGAATCGTAATCTCTTTCCTCTTCGGCATGATGTGGCTCACCATACCACCAAAACCAATCAGAACCTTCTGCCGCCATAAGATAGAAATGAGCTTTATCGGTATCACCCCATCCTCTTTTCAACATCCACTCAAAATCTCTCCTAACCCATGACAAATAATCCCATGCCATGTTTTTCATTGGATCACCAATCCACGTATGAAAAGTGGCAAATATCCAGGAACCACTATAAATTCTATCTAAATCCTCTGGTCTCATATCACTTTCTTTCATAAACATACCTGGCGTAATAGTTTCTATCCAGTTTTCTCTACTAAGCATATCGAATAAAGCCCTACGGAAAATTCGCCCATTTTCTGGATAATGCTCCCAACAATTTTCCCCGTCAAGTGCAACAGTTATAATGAAATCTCCATCCTCTTTTTCCAATCTAGAATATATATTATAAAGTTTTTCCATGAAATCCTTTGCCGCTGCTTCACTATCCTCCCATCGTGGATACTCAAAACCAATAAGATCAGACAATACTCTGTCTCGGAAAAAGACATATAGAGATCTCCCACCAGAAATAAGTTTATACGGTCTATAAAGCATTTTGGGATGATCTACTACTCCTGCAGAGTCTCTCCTAAAAGGTGGCATATGCATAGTACGTGCAAGTATCTCTTCATCTGTCACGACCCACCTTACTCCCTCTTCAGCTAAAATAGAGAGACTTCGTGTAGACACAGCCTGCTCCGAAGGCCACATCCCTTCTGGTTTTTTACCCCATATTTCCGTTGTAAGTGCTTGAGCTCTTTGCACATGCCATCTAGCATCTTCAGGATAGGCAAATCTAAAGAGAGGCAAGCGAGAGAATGGCAAAGTTGTACGCGCCTTATAATTATCAATGAGCAACGGTAAAATCGGATGGAAAAATGGGGAATATATGATCTCTATCTTTCCATCGTCCCACAGTTTTTTATGAATAGGCACAACTTTACCCATTATTCTAAATATAATCTCTATTAATGTATCTATATCATCATCAGAAAAATCCCTACCTTTCTCAACCAAAGCCTTTAAATCATCTTCTTCTTGCCAGGTATCGGGATCAATCCATGCTAGATGGAATAAAACTGCCAGATCTCTAAACTCCTGTAAAGTCCACTGTCTAAGTGCCGTATCTTCCCCTCTATCTACAATATAATTCCACAGTTCAGCATATCTGGGAAGAAGTGGAAATATTCTCTCTTTGTTAACCCGGAAGAAGTTCTTTATCATAAAACGCCTATCCCCCCAACTCCAGCCATTCGACTTTCTCTTAAGCACTTCTAACCATTCATCTTCTACATTTTCCTCGGTATACTCCCTCATTTGAAGCAACAACGATGGAACAAAATTAATGGTCATTCTCAAGTTGGCATATCTATCAATATCTCTTGCTAGGGTATAGTAATCTTTGGTGGCATGAAGTCTAGTCCAGGGCACAATAAAGAGGTCTCTCTCTGGATCACGATAATAAGGTTGATGATGATGCCATACAAAGGCAACATACAACTTTTTCATATTTCCTTCACCCCCCATTTAATAAGACCTTTTTGAATATGCACAACAATTACACTACCTTGAAAAACTTTCTCAAAACCAGATTCGGAATTGGAAACGGTATATATAGGATAAATTCCCACAATCTCGCCATCGGTAACAATTTCATGTTTAATCTTAAGAAATGGTATATCTATACATACATGTGAAGTTTTTTCATGAACAATAGTTGAAAGAGGATGTCTCAATTTATTGATGACAACGGTAATAGATGGATCATAAACTGTAAGGGGAATAATAACCGTTTTCTTCCCACTTCCCTCATACCAAACCTCTACCCCATTCCGCGTAATTCTTAGCTCTTTATACTCCAAATCACGTTTAAATAAAATTTTATCTATATCAACAATAACATGTTCATAAATAATAGGCTCTGATACTTGAGCCTTAAAAAATTCATCAGGGCCATATTTCCCACCAAAATCAAGAAAAGCCATATAATTCCACTTATCGTAAATGAGGTAATCAATCAAATTATTTTCTTTAGCCAAAACCACTTCATGAATTGTCTTAGTTCCATCCACTTCATTGGGTGAAATAGCCTCATAAACCTTTTCATGATAAGCCTCTTCATAACGTTTCATCACGTTAATTAGATTTTGGTAAACAGGGTAAAAATCCAGTTCCATAATTGCTCCGTATCTTCTATCTAACACTGCAAAGAATTCTGGACTTCTAACAATAATTTCTCTCTCCCCATCACTGTCAAAGTCCTCTTCTTTTACCTCTCTACGTCCCTTACTATTTAACACAACATCTTCAGCCTTTATTAAATTTTCATAGATAGCCCTTCTCAAATGCGGTAAATATAAACCACCAAATACACCATGCCAATAAGCACAATTAGTCTGTCCTCTGTATAAATAGCTTTGTGCCTCTTTCTTCTTATCAATATCATGACAGCTGGCAACTACCCTACTTGCCTCCAACATTCTAGATTTCATCAAATTGGATTCATAGTATTTAGAAAAAAACATCCTCCAATGTCCACCGCGGAGATAAACTTTATCTATATTTGAATTTGACATTACATTTTCAAATTCCCTTGCCATAGCAGGTGGCAATACCCACTCTGTCATTTCAATATAAGAAGCAGTAGGCATATAAATCCTTCCCCTCGGTCTAAAACGATTAATAAGTTCTTCAAATGTCGTCATGGTAAACCAACCCTCTGAAGTTAATCTACCCAACATCTCAAAGAAGGAATTAAGCCACCCATCCTCATAAACATGTTTATACGTGCCTGGCCATACGCCGAACTTCTCACCATCATCTGCCATAACAAGTATTACATCTTCTTTATGAGAGGCGAATTCGCGAAAATATCCTTCTATCTCATCCACCGTATGAAAGGGTATCATGTATCTAAGCTTTTGCAAATCTGGAAATGCCAAAATAGAAAATCCGCTATCCTCTGTGATATAAAACCATGTAAGATCATCTTCCTTTAAACCGGCATATAAAAAGTGAACATCATCTAACACTACATAACGATAACCTGTCTGGGCAATAAATTTAGGAAGATAGGGCTCCCACACCCTTTCGGGAACCCATACTCCAACAGGATCATATGAAAACAACGCTCTCAGCCTTTCTTTCATCAAATATAATTGCCCAATTTTATCTTCATCGGGAATAATAGGTAATATGGGCTCATAATACGCCCCTCCTATGATCTCTACTCTCCCATCTTCTGCCAAATTCCTATAATCTTCCAAATACTCAGGATGAAAATCTCTTAACCAATCTAACAGAGGTCCCGAATGATGAATAGAAATCTTTACGTGGGAATGATTCTTGATAATATCTAAAAATGGCTTATATGAATGGGTATAAGCCCACTCAAAAACATGGTCAAAATTGCCTGTAGGTTGATGATTATGTATACCCAAGACAAAGTAAACATGTGCCACGGATTACACCTCCAAAAATAGCTTTTCATCTATTTCTTCAAACAAACTGTCTTCATCTTCCCACATTTTTAAGGTATCTTCATCAATCTTCTCTTCACCCAACAATACATGGGCAAGGGTATCTACACGAGATTTATGAAGATTGAACATATCTTTAGCATAATGGACAGCTCCACCTGTTGTGATAAGAAACTGCCAATCACTGGCTTCTAATATCAGTAGTTCCCTAAACATTTGTCTGATAATCCTTTTATCTTTTTTACCTTCCATCAGAGCCTTCTTTACCAAAATCTCACTCTCATACAAAGGTTGCCACATCCAAGATACTTTTTCATTATTCCATACCCAAAATGTGCCCATATATCCCCAAGAATTACGAGGAAGAAAAATCCTTGCATTAATATCGGTCACAGAAAGGAAATCAGAAGGGGTAATAACCTCTATCTGATTATCTACCATTATCTTTATCATATGATAGAGGAAGTTGGGTCCCTCAAACCACCAATGACCAAACAATTCCGTATCAAAAGCCGTTAATACATAACCACCAGCACCATACTTTCTTTCGTATTCCCATAACACATCAGCAACCTTAGAAACAAAATCTCGAGCATGAAGCTTTATCTTTCCAGATGCCCACTCGGGATGATAAATATCTTTATAGCCTAGATCTAAATTCTTATCAGTAATACGCCAGTATTTTAAACCTGTTTCACTATCTCTTTTATGAAACTCTAGATAATCGCCATCACCTGGATAACCTATACCGGCAGACCACACTTGTTCAGACAATCTTCCATGTCTTGGAAAGGCTACTACAGAAGAGTTAGCAAGATAATACGGTTGCATACTCATAAACTCTCCCTCGGGAATAGAAGGCATATAACCATTTTCAATCTTTACCGCCTCAATTTGAAGAGCTCTATGATCAATAATGGTATATTTTATTCCATGTTTTTCAAGAAAATATTCTATACCCGGTCGCTCAATTACCCTATCACCTACCACTATGGTCTCTTTGGGTCGATAGGCACACTCAGGCATCCAAAAACCATTCGGAGAAAAGCCCATACGTTTACGGAAACTATCTACTCCCACACCTACCTGAAGGTTAATAGAACCATCTGTCCCCAAGAGTGGTAAAAAGCCATGGGTAGCAGCTGAAGTAAAAAGCTCTACAACTCCTTTAGATGCAAGAGCTTTAAAAGCTCCCACTACATCTTTATCTATACGGAGATATTCATCTTTTAAAAGTGAAAAATGTTTAAACCAAAACTCGGCAAGTTCTCTATACGGCATATCGCGGGTTTTAAGATCAGATAGTGCCCTGTCTATCAGATCTTCTATATAAGCTAGGGCTTCATTTTGCAAATATGTATCTTCTAACATCTCAGCAACAACAGGAGTTATGTTAATAGCTACTTTGAACTTAACACCTTCCTTATATAGCTTAGAAAAAGTGATAAGTAGTGGAAGATAGGAATCAAATATCGCCTCATAAAGCCATTCTTCACCAAAGGGCCATTTACCCGCCTTTTTAACCCATGGAAGATGTGTATGTAAAACAAGCATATAATAACCTGACATAATGGTTTCCCCTCCTCTACAGATCTTATATTGATATTGTATATCCTTTATCACAACATAATACATATAAAACTTATTGACCACAAGCCATATGCAATTTATAATGAATAAAAGTTATGGATGGTGAATTTAAAAGGGAATGCGGTGAAAATCCGTAGCGGACTCGCCACCGTGACCGGGGACAAGGGCTTCACAGTGCCACTGGGGAAACCTGGGAAGGCGAAGCCCGAGGATGATCCGGAAGCCGGGAAACCTGCCATCCACAAACATAAACCCCTCCTGAGCGAGGGTAAGGGAGGTGCTAAACTGTGAAATTACATGAGTATCAAGGTATGGATCTCTTCTCTAAGTACGGTATTCCCCATCCACCGTATCACTTGGTTTCCTCTATCGACGAACTGATTTATCTCAAATCTCATCTACAATTTCCTGTTGTAGCCAAAGCTCAAGTGCTTGTTGGAGGAAGAGGTAAGGCAGGTGGTGTACTCTTTGCCAACGATTTTAACGAACTCAAAAAGGCGGTTGATGAACTGTTGCACAAAAAAATAAAAGGAAAAACCGTTAAAAAAGTACTTATTGCACCGAAACTTAAGGTGGAAAGAGAATACTACTTGGGAATCACACTCGACAGAAAAGCTAAGGCTCCTGTTGTCATCATCAGCGAAGCAGGTGGCGTTGACATTGAAGAACTAGCGTCAACAATGCCCGAGAAAATTATCACATTCCATCCTTATACAACCCTGGAGCTATTGCCATTTGAAATCAGAGAAGTAGCCAAAAAATTAGGTTTTCCTAAAGAGGATGTCCCAGCGCTTGCCGATATAGCTTCTAAGCTATACGCCCTGTTTAGAGAAAAAGACGCCTTATTAGCTGAAATTAACCCCTTGGCAAGAGTAGATGGAAAATTAATGGCACTAGACTCTGTCATTATCATAGACGATAACGCCCTCTTTAGACACCCTGAACTTCCCCCAGAAGAGGATGAAGAAAAAACACATTTAGAACGAGAGGCAGATAAAGCAGGCATATCATTTGTAGAGCTTGATGGTGATATAGGTGTTGTAGGATGTGGAGCCGGCATTGTAATGGCAAGTATGGATCTCATCACGTACTTTGGGGGGAAACCAGCCTCATTTATGGATCTCGGCGGTGGAGCCACCAAAGAAAAAACAATAAAGGCACTTGATATTTTACAGAGAAAACAAGGGATAAAATCTATATTTATGAACATCTTTGGAGGTATAACCAAGTGTGATGAAATAGCCAAAGCAATTGTAGAGTTTCTAAGTAAAAATCCCGATGCCCCTCCCGTTGTTGTAAGGCTCATTGGCACCAATGACGAGATAGGAAGAAAAATACTATCCGAAAATGGTATCAAAGCTTATATGAACATGGAAAAAGCAGCCCACAAAGCCGTGTTGTTAGCCAATGAAGGGAGGGACGCATAATGGGTATTTTAGTCAATAAAAATACAAAGGTATTAGTTCAGGGAATCACAGGAAAATACGGATCTTATCATACCAAATTGATGTTAGAATACGGTACCCAAATAGTGGCAGGAGTCACTCCTGGGAAAGGGGGACAAAGCGTTCACAATATTCCAGTGTATGATACAGTTGAAGAGGCAACATCACATCATGAAATAGATGCCTCTATTATCTTTGTACCAGGACCATTTGTAAAAGATGCTGCGCTGGAAGCTCTGAAAAATGGGATCAAATTAGTTATCATCATAACTGAACATGTACCCGTTAATGATGCTCTTCACATCATGGAGGTAGCCAAACGACAATGTGCAGTGGTGATAGGTCCTAACTGCCCTGGAATTATCACTCCAGAAGAAACAAAAATTGGAATTATGCCAGGTCATATTTTTAAGAAGGGGAAAATAGGCATTCTCTCCAGAAGCGGAACATTGATGTATGAAATATCTTCCCTGATTAGCCAAAGTGGTTTGGGGATATCTACTGCTATTGGTCTTGGAGGTGATCCTATTATAGGTATGACAATGGTAGAAGCACTAAGAAAATTCTCATGTGATCCGGAAACCGAAGCTGTTGTCATATTAGGTGAAATAGGGGGCAGTAGTGAAATAGATGCCGCTCAGTATATAAAAAGCGAATTCAACAAACCTGTAATAGCATATTTTGCAGGTAAAACAGCACCAAAAGGAAAAAGAATGGGACATGCAGGTGCAATTATATCCGGTGCCAATGATACAATAGAGGCCAAAGAAAGAGCTATCAAAAATGCCGGCGGCAGAGTTGCCCATCTACCTAGTGAAATACCAATGATTTTAAAGGAGGTTTTATCTTTATGAATCAAACACTTGTTGGATATATCTTCTTTACCTTAACAGCATTTGCATTTGGTTCCTTCGAAGTTGTATCCAAAATAGCACTTCATGGAAGGGACATAGATGCACTACACGTGAACTTGGCACGCTACAGTATAGGATTGATTATACTCCTACCATTTGCCTTATATACCATAAAAAAAGACAAACTTACCCTAAAAGACCATTTTGATTTCATGAAATTAGGAATTTTACTGGGATTATCAATGTTGGCGCTAGTAAGCTCAATACCAGCACTAGGTTCCGCTGCACTGGCAGGATTAATTTTTTCAGCTAATCCGATTTTTACTGTATGGTTCGGCCATGCCATTGCCAAAGAAAAAAGTGGAAAATATCTTATACCTGCTGTTACAACAGGTATCATAGGAATGATAGTCCTTTCCATTCACAAACTAATGGAAGTGAATCACATAGGTTTATGGGGACTTGTGCTAGTGGTATTTTCTGCTATAACATTTTCACTCTATTCTGTTTTATCCAAGATAAAAAACCATACCGTCAACAAACACACCAACATTTTCTTTACATTCATCTGGACACTGATCACATTTTTGGTAATACTACTATACCGACACGAACCTCTCATAATGCCTGCTATGTATTCTGACCATCGAGTTCTCATCGCACTACTGTGGATAGGAATTGTGGTAACAGGACTGGGATATATATTCTACTTTAAAGGTATGGAGTTGGCAGGCGTTCACAAAAGTACATCTGTATTCTTTTTAAAACCTCTATTCACAGCAACCCTGGCATGGGTAATCTTAGGAGAGTCAATCACGTGGAACATGGTAGTGGGAACTCTCATATTTCTATTAGCTATGTACCTTTTGTATAAAGATTAAAAAGGGGGGAGTCCCCCCCCTTTTTTTTCTACATTTCAAACCTTCTCATATTACGTAACCTATCATTAATACGCTTGGCTATTTCTTCATAGCCTTTTCTACCCATCAATGCATAGGTAGCAATTTTTCCTGCCTCTACTCCTGGCTGATCATAGGGATTTATATTTAGCAATTTTCCAGCAAGGGCCGTTGCAAACTCATAAACAAAGAAAAACTCGCCAATATGCTCTTCATCTATTTTAGGAAAGATGACCTGCATAGCAGGTCTACCATTCTCTGTTATAGAAAGATAGGTTGCGAATTCCTCCGCAAGAATTAGTTCCTTAAGAGTATGCCCATGTAGATATCTAAGATCCTCAATATCGATGTGCAAATCAGTGGGAATATCTACATCTAAACCGAAATCTTCAACCCTCAGAAATGTAATCACTTTATCAAATGGACCTTCATTATAAAGCTGAACTTGGGAATGTTGGTCTGTTGTACCTATAGCCTTGATAGGTGTCTGTCCTACAAATACCTCCCTACCATCTGTAGTATATCGCTTACCCAATGATTCTGCCCATAGTTGTCTATACCAATCGGCCATATTGGCAAGGTTATTGGAATAGGAAAACATCACCGATATATTCTTTTTCTTCTTTAAAAGATAGACATGAAGATAGGCAATCATAGCACCTGGATTATTCATAAAACTTGCTTTCACCCTCTCAACCATTATCCTGGCACCTTTCACCAACTTATCTATATCGATATCC
>CAZATH010000021.1:0-14482 GCA_964487995.1 uncultured bacterium | reverse complement strand
TGAGAGGCTTAACGACGCTTGAAGAGAAGTTAATGCAGAGAATTGTAGATATCATTAATTCTTCTCTATCTGAAGCATGGCAACCTGTTGCAAGTTGGGAATTTCATGCTGTAAGATTAGAATATTCCCCTAGCTTTGTGCAATTAGTTCCACCGAGTGATATTACTGCTGTTACAACTATGGAAGTTAAAATGCAAGAGATGACTGGTATTATGACTGTAGCCATTCCTTATGTTGTATTAGAGCCTTATGTTCAGAAACTATCAGCTCAAATGTGGTTTACAAGTATTCGTAAAATTAAGAGGGATAAGAAGAAGGTTCTTAATACAATAAAAGATGTGAAATTTGATGTATCAGCGGTAATAGGTGAGACTAATATACCCATTAATGACTTTCTACTTCTTGAGGTTGGAGATGTTATAATTTTAGATAGAAAAGTTAATGAACCGATTGATATAGAAGTTGAGGGTAATAAGTTGTATAAGGCTATTCCTGGAGTTGTAGGAAAGACAAGGGCGGTTAAAATTGCAGGTTATCGAGAAGATAAACATATAGAAGAATCTTTAAAAGAGTTGGGACTTGATTTAAATATGTTGGAGGTTTTAAAGGTGGATTCAGAAGAAATAGAAGAAAGTGAAGGGGGTAATGAATAGTGCCTACTAGGGAAGAAGTATGGAAACCCCTAATCGATTCACTAGCCGACGTACTACAAGGTGTCTTAGGTAAAAGTGTAACGATGAATCTTGGAGATGAAGTACCACCTTCTAGTATCGAAAGTGACCTTGGCAAGGTATTTTTTGCCTCGTATAATCTTAATGGTGATTTATCGGGCAGTGCAGCTATCGAGTTGCGTGGTGAAGATGCCTTGAATATAGCCAATCTGATGTTACAGGTTTTTGGAATGATGGCAGCTACCCTTGAAGATGACATGGTTGTAAGCACATTGGCCGAACTTGCCAACCAAATGATCAGTGCTTTTACCAATACTATGGCCGGTACATATGGAAAAACCTCTGAGATAGAACCTGTTGATAATCAAATATTGAGCATAGATGAAATTCCTGATAATCTGAAATATTTTACTATTACTATGGACATAGAGGGAATTGGCAATACTAACATGTATCTTGGCTTAACCCCAGAGGTTGTGGATGTCATAGAGGGGTTTGCCAGCACTGCTGAAGCAGAAGACACATCAGCCCTTAGTGCTTCGTCTGGTGCTCCTTCCGATGTCATATCTACTCCTTCTTCCAGTGGAGGAAATGCTTCTGTATCAACCGAACCTATTAGTGGCAAAGTTGTGAGAGGAGCAGAAGGTGCCCAAGAAGTGGAGTTTGCTCCATTACAACCTGCAGAAGGTGTTCGTCCTTATCCTCAAAATCTAGATTTACTTCTTGATGTTAATGTAACTATATCGGTAGAAATAGGTAGAACAAAAATGACTTTAAGAGAATTACTCTCCTTAGGTGAGGGATCTATTATCCAGCTTGACAAACTTGCCGGTGAGCCTATGAATGTACTTGTTAATGGAAAAGTTATAGCTCGTGGTGAGGTTGTTGTTATAGATGAGTCTTTTGGTGTTAGAATATTAGAGATAGTAGATAAAAGAGAGAGACTAATGAATGTGTAAAATTATAGGAGGTGTTAGCCGTGGGTAAAAAAGTTTTAATTGTTGATGATGCGGCTTTTATGAGAATGATGATTAAAAACATTCTTTCTAAGAATGGTTTTGAGGTTGTTGGGGAAGCATCAAATGGTGCTGAGGCCGTTGAACTTTATAAGAAACTTCAACCTGATTTAGTTACAATGGATATTACAATGCCTGAAATGGACGGAATAGAGGCTTTGAAGAAAATAAAAGAAATTGATCCCAACGCCAAAGTTATCATGGTAAGTGCAATGGGTCAGCAGCAGTTGGTTATAGAAGCTATTCAAGCAGGTGCTAAAGACTTTATTGTCAAACCATTTCAACCAGACAGACTTCTCGAGGCCGTGAATAAAGCTCTTTCTTCATAAGATTTGTAATGAACTGGTATTTAGCTTTATATATATTAATTACCCTGTTGCTAATTATTGGTAGTGGATGGTTTATATGGTGGCTTAAGAAAAAAATTGCCCCCTGGAATAGTGAAACGGGGGGCTTTCTTATTGTTGATAGATTTATGATAGATTTCAAATGGCATATTGTTATATTCAAATATCGTGACAGGTATTACATGGTGGCGTATGGTGATAAAGATTTTCGCTTGCTTGATACCTGGAAGGAGAGTGAGATCAATACCTCGGAAATTTCCTTTAAGGAGGTTTTAGGTGAATGAACACCTCAACTGTAGTTCTCTCTTTGCCAGGATTGGGAAATGAACCCTATATTGTACAGATCATTGCTCTACTTACTATTCTTAGTATTGCTCCCTATATTATTATGTTCTTTACCACGTTTCTACGTATTTCTATTGTTTTTAGTTTTCTTCGTAATGCTATGGGGTTACAACAGTTTCCATCTGCTCAGGTATTTATCGTGTTATCGCTGATTTTAACCTTTATTATTATGAAACCTGTCTTTAGCAATATATATGCTCAAGCATGGATTCCCTACTCTGAAAATAAAATTACCCTTCAAGAATTTGTGGACATCAGCTCTTCATATCTCAAGGATTTTATGTTGAAACAAACTGATCAGAAAGACTTGCAAATGATGTTTACCATAGCTGAAGAAAAGCCCCCAAAGAATCCTAACGACACGCCTTTTTCTATAGCGGCCGGTGCCTTTATGGTTTCTGAGCTTAAAAAGGCATTTTTAATGGGTTTTTTAATATATCTTCCTTTTATAGCTCTAGATATTGTGGTTGCGTCTGTGCTTATGTCTTTAGGTATGTTTATGATCCCGCCAATGATGATATCTTTACCACTCAAAATAATGTTGTTTATTATTGCAAATGGGTGGGATTTGGTAATAATGGGATTGGCAAGGAGTTTTAGGTGATGCTGACAGATTTCGTGTTTTTCTGGTTTCAAAAGGTTCTGGTAATGGTATTACTATGGGTTATGCCTGTCTTGTTAGTTGCTGTTGTTATAGGCTTGTTGATAAGTTTATTTCAAGTTGTTACCCAGATTCATGATGCTGCTTTGAACTTTGTACCTAAGTTTCTTATTGCGATGTTAATGGTTGTTCTAGGTACTCCTATAGTATTCAAGGCTTTAGCAAAGTTATTTGCAGATATCATTGCTACTTGGAACACACTGTAGCCATGACGTTAGCAATATTTGTTACCGTTTACCCTCGTATATTCGGATTTCTTGTCGGTCTTATGTTTCTTAATCCTAGAATTTTTCCATTACGGATAAAATCTGCATTAGCGGCAATCATCTCGGTTATAGTAGCCTTATACATCTCGTCTCATACCATCGTTATTCCTCATTATCCTTTGGTAGGAATGTTTGTCATCGAGTTTTTGGTTGGAATTTTTTTGGGATTTATAACCAGTCTGTTTCTTGTGGGACTGGAACTCACAGGAGCTATGTATGATATTGCATCTGGATTTAGTATGGCTAACATGATGGATCCTGTTACAGGACAACGCACTGCAATAATGGGGCAGTATGTTGGAATGTATTTTGCCACATTGTTTTTTGCCTCGGGTGGTTTTGAAGTGCTGTTAAAGGCTATGATAGAAACGTATAAGATTCTACCGTTAGGGAGTGCCATGTTTGCTGGATTAGATATTAACCATATGATATGGTTTATTGCCAAAGCTACTATATGGGGTATGTCGCTGGCTTTACCTCTTACCATAGTGGTATTAGTCTTGGAAATATCTTTGGGGTTGATTAACCGGGGGATAGGCAATATACCTATTTTTATACTGTGGTTACCTATAAGAACATTTGTTTCTCTATTGCTGCTTACGTTACTGATGAGACCATTAAATATAGTTATGATCCATGCTATAGCTTTACAGAGTGATCTTTTGACTAAATACTTGCCTCTTTTAAGGTAGGTGGTTTGGATGGCTGATGAAAAAACTGAAAAACCAACGCCGCGAAAACTTCGTAGAGCAAGAGAACAGGGGCAAGTTCCTAGATCTAGAGAAATGCAAGCTGCATTAGTGTTTTTATCTGTTGTTATGATGTTAGGCTTTGTCTATAATAAAACCCTTTATACTCTGGTTCATCTTATGGTAGTGTGGAGAGATTTACCTAAGGAAGCTCTTTTATATCCTCAGGAGACTATTTATTCGGCATGGAAGCCGGTTATATCTCTTTGGGTATGGACAACGGCGTTGCTTGGTTTTGTTGTGCTTATTGTAGTGGTTATTGCTAATGCTGTTTTTGGGGGATTTGTCTTGGCATGGAAAAGGTTAATTCCTCGATTAGATACTTTAAACCCAGTATCTAATTTAAAAAATATGTTTTCTTTAAACAAACTTGTAGAGACAGTTTTTGGTATTGTTAAGTTGTTTATCATTGCAGCGGTCGTTTATTTCTATTTGAAAGATCACTGGTCTGCTCTTATAGGTGTTATGGGAGTTAATTTTAAAGCTCAAATGTTTGAATTTATTAACGTTGTTAATACCTTACTCTGGAGAGTTGGTTTAGTATATTTAATTATAGCCATTATAGATTGGTACTATCAGAAGTGGAATTATATGAGAAATATGCGGATGACAAAACAAGAGGTTAAAGAAGAGATGAAAGCAATGGAAGGAAACCCTCAGGTAAAGAGTAAGATTAAACAAAAGATGTATGCAATGGCGATGAGGAGAATGCTTGTTGATGTTAAAAATGCAACAGCTGTTGTTACCAATCCTACTGAATATGCAGTGGCACTACTGTATGAAGAAGATATGATAGCTCCTAAGATAATAGCCAAGGGTACAGGGTGGATGGCCAAAAGAATAAAAGATATAGCTCGAAAGAATAATATCCCTATTTTTAGGAGACCCAAGCTAGCCAGGAGACTTTTTTGGGAACATGAGGTAGGAGATTACATCAAACCGGATTTTTATCTTGAGGTTGCCAAGATTATTAGAGATGTTATCATGAAAAAGAAGAGCAGAAGATCTAGGAGGTAGAAGGTGTGATTGGCGATAAAGGTGTTGCCATAGTTATATTCTTTATAATAGGTCTTATTCTTATTGTGTATCCATTGCCTCCTTTTATTCTAGATGTAATGTTTGCTGTCAACTTGGCTCTCTCTTTTGTTATTTTGCTACTTAGCGTTTATGTTGATAATCCTATTAGATTTTCATCGTATCCATCCTTACTATTATTCATGGTGTATTTGCATTTGTCTCTAATTGTTGCATCTGTTAGAGCTATTCTGTCAAAAGGTAGTGCCGGTGCTTTATCCGATCTCTTTGGTAAGCTTATACTTGGTGGCACTGGCAATTTCGTGATAGGTCTTGCTATATTTATAGTTATTATTGTAATTCAATATATGGTTATCACAAATGGTCAACAGCGTATTGCTGAGGTTGCAGCACGATTCACATTAGATGCTATGCCTGGAAAACAGATGTCTATTGATGCAGATGTATCTGCTGGTTTTATTACTCCAGAAGAAGCTCGTCAAAGGAGAAAAGAACTTGAAAGAGAAGCCTCCTTTTTTGGTGCCATGGATGGTGCATCAAGATTTGTTAAGGGAGAGGTGCTAGCTGCAGTTTTGGCAGCTCTTGTCAGTTCACTAGGTGGAGTATTAATTGGTATTATTCGTGGTATGGCTGCTGCTGCTGCGTTTGAACAATATTTTTCTATGTCTGTTGGATTTGTTATACAAATAACACTTTCTTCATTACTTATCTCAATGTCGGCAGGTTTATTGGTTACACGAGTTTCTAAAGATGTAGGTATATCTTCACTTGTTGTTGATGAGCTTACTTCCTATCCTAAGATTATGGAATATGCTGCTTATGCATTTGCGGGATTTGCACTGATTCCAGGTATGGGAGGACTTACTACAAGAATTGTGTTTGTATTATTGGCTGGCGTGCTTTATTGGCTGGCAACTTATTTCCGAAAAGAAACTACTGTTGTAGTAGAAGCCGAGGGACCTTTGGGAGAAGGAGTTGTTACATCTGAAATGGGAGAGGGAATACCTTCGACTTCTGAGGTTGAAGCTACAATGGAAAATATAATGGCCCTTGTAGGAGTTGATCCCTTTGAATTAGAGTTTGGATATGGACTGCTTCCTCTGTTTGATGTAGAACAAGGAGGAGATCTTCTAAGTAGGATATCTCTTCTTAGACGAAATATTACCAGCGAAATAGGCTTTCCTGTTCCTCCTGTTAGAGTACATGATAGTTATATCTTAGGGGCAAGTGAGTACCTTATAAAAGTTAGGGGTGTTGAAGAAGGAAAGGGAGAGGTTTATACCGACAGGTTTTTAGCAATGGGACCACCAGAGGATTTACAATTGCTTAGTGGTATAGAAGTTGTGGAACCTGTGTTTGGTTTGCCAGCCAAATGGATACCATCATCTTCTAAAATTGAGGCTGAAGCAATGGGACTAACTATTGTTGATGCTTCTACTGTAATACTCACTCATCTAGGAGAGATAATTAGGAGAAAGTTGTATGAAGTTGTTACCAGACAGCAGATCAAAGAATTGCTCGACTATCTGTCTGAAAGATATCAAGCTGTTATAGATGATGTTTTAAATACTATGGGAATAGGAGAGGTGGAAAACATTATAAGAAGACTACTAAGGGAACAAGTGCCTTTAAAAGACATTATTGCTGTACTTGAAACAGCGGTAGATGCCTATAAAATTAATAGCTCTTTACCCTATGTAATAGATTCAATTAGGGAAAGAATTAGAAAACATATCATAGAACACATAAAGGCTGATGATGGTAATGTGCATATTGTAGTTTTAGATCCTAATCTTGAAAAGATGTTAGCACCAGTGCTTACCAATGAAAATGCTTCTTTTCCCCCTGGAACTGTAATGAGAATTGTGAGAAATCTGAAGGAGGCAGTCAATGAGCAGCTCGAGAAAGGTTTTCCTCCTGTCTTTTCTGTTTCCCCTAGCATAAGATATTATTTTTTTGACTTTGTTAATACCTATGTATCACAAAGTGCATTTGTTGTTTCGTATAATGAAATAAGAGATACTAAATTCGTTCAGGATAAGGTGGTGAATATATCCTGATTATTAAGGTATTTAGAGGAACTGACGTTAATCGGGTTCTTGATCAAATAAGGCAGGAATGGGGTAACGAAGCTATTGTTATAGATGTTAAATACAAGAGGAAATATTTGTTTTTTGGTGAAAGGTACGTAGAAGTTACGGCTGCTAAAGATGAGTATTCTTCGCTGGCTCGCGAAGGAGCAAGAAGGATAAAAGAGGAAGAAAAAGCACCTATAGAAGATCTTCTTAGGGAAATAAGAGAAAACAAGGAATTGATGCTTAAGGTTTTAAAAACTCTAAGTGAGAGCTCTCCTACAAAATCTGAACATAATAATGTAGAGAAATATTTCATGAATCTTGGATTTTCCGAAGAATTTGCCGTTCTGATTTCAGAAAATATGCCCCTTCAAGCTGCTGGTGATGAAGAGGCAATGAAAAGTTTTTTAAAACGCTATATTAAGAAAAATATTCATATTAAATCATTTGAGAAATTTAGAACAGATTTACTTCCTAGGGTGGTATCTCTTGTTGGATCAACAGGAATTGGTAAAACTACTACTCTTGCTAAAATTGCCTCAATATTACATCTGTATAAGAGAAAGAAAATAGCTTTGTTTTCCATAGATACGTATAGAATAGGAGCTATAGAACAGTTAGAAGAATATGCAAAGATACTTAGAGTGCCTTTTGAGGTGATAAGAAACCCGGAAGAAGTTGCTCCTGCTTTATCAAGACATTCTTCTTCCGATTATATTCTTGTGGATACAATAGGAAGAAGTCCTAAGGATAGTTTGGAAATTGTGAAATTGGCATCTTACTTAACAGCTTTTCCATCTTCTATTGTATTTTTGACGTTAGCTGCCAATATGAAATTAACGGATATGTTATCTACCTATGAGAGATTTGCTTCTCAAATGAAGATAGCAGGTGTAATACTAACAAAGCTGGATGAGACAGATGATATCGCACCTGCAATGGAATTTTTAATGAGAACCGGTACTCCACTTGTTTATGTTACAACTGGTCAGAATGTTCCAAATGATATTATGGATCCCAATGTAGAATATTTGATAGAGAGGTTGAGAATAAATGGATCAAGCTAAAGTATTAAAAGAGCTTGCTGAAGGTGTAATCTCGGGCGAAGAAGAAAAGAATACACGCTTTGTAACAGTTACATCTGGAAAAGGGGGCGTTGGTAAGACCAACTTTGCCCTTAATTTGTCTATTGCTCTATCAAAGTTTGGAAAAAAAGTTCTACTAGCGGATGCTGATATTGGATTGGCCAATGTAAATATCCTGCTAGGAACATCACATCCCTTGACAATATATGATATTATAACGAAGGGAATAGACTGGCGGGAGGTTGTCTATCCTTTTAACGATAATTTCTTTATTTTGCCAGGATGTTCGGGAATTGAAGAGGTTTTAAACTTGACTGAAGTACAGTTACAAACGTTGGTTAGAATACTTGATGGCATGAGTAAGATGTTTGATTTCATTATCATTGACACAGGGGCGGGAATTAACCATTCGTTGATAGCATTTGCTCTTGCATCTCCTGAGCTTATATTAATTACTACTCCTGAACCATCGGCATTAGCTGATGCATATGCCACGTTGAAGGTTCTCACGCAAAAGGGATATGATGGCAAAATTTGGACTGTAGTGAATATGGTCAGAGATAGCGCGGAAGGTGATAAGGCTTATATTGCACTATCTACATTGGTTAGGAGATTTTTTGGTAAAGAAATAGAACACCTGGTAAATATTCCAGATGATCCTGATGTTCACGCAGCGGTGTCCCTGCAAAAGCCGATTTTAAATTATAAGCCTTCTTCCAAATTTTCAACGGCTGTAATTACTGCAGCTCGAAAGCTTCTTGGAGTGTATACTCCTGAAAAGCAGAGATTTTCTTTCTGGGATAAGCTAATAAAAACTCTTTCTCGTAGGTGGTGATACGATTGCCTAAAAAACTTGTTCTGCCAGAGGTTGGTTCTAAGGTCTGGATAGAGGTAAAGGAAAATGGCGAATTGCAATCTTATACTTCAAGAGTTGAAGATATTAAGGGTAATACCATTGTATTGGCAGCTCCTATGTATAAGGGAACTTTGATAAGGATAAATACTGGCAAGGTTAATGTGAGATTTGTACATAAAGATGCATTGTATGTTTTTGAAACAGATGTAGTAGAACAAAAAACAATGCCGATACCAGAGTTAGTGGTTAAATTGCCCAAAGAGGTAAAGAGAGAACAACGGAGAGAGTATGTCAGAGTGCCATGGCTGATAATGGCGAAATTTCTGGTGTTATCGGAAGACGAGATAAATGTAAGTTATAGAGATTATCCTAATCTGTGGGAAGAAAAGTTGTTCGATATCTTTGATGGAGTTATCAAAGATATATCAGGTGGTGGCATTCGTTTTAATGTATCGGCCAGTTGGGTAAAACAATATAATATTCAAGTCGGGAGCTATCTTTTAGTTCGTTTTAGTCTAGAGTATGATTTACTGGGTAATCATTACGAACGGGAATTTATAGAGAAAATAAAAGTGGTTAGAGATATTCCTATTTTGAGTAAGCTAAATGCTGAGTTCGGTGCCACATTTATTGATATACCTGACCGTGATAGAGATTTTATTATAAAAGCAGTTTTACAACGTCAGAGGGAGCTTATTAAGAAGGGGGTGCTTTAAATGCCTATAAGGGTGCTTGTTGTGGATGATTCATTATTGATACGTAGATTTGTTAAAGATATATTGTCACGAGACCCGGAATTTGAGGTTATTGGTGAGGCAGCAGATGGTGTGGAGGCTATCAAAAAGATAATGGAATTGTCACCGGATGTGGTAATTCTTGATTTGGAAATGCCCAGAAAGAATGGAATAGAAGTAATAAGAGAGGTAATGGCTACTAAACCTACACGCATACTTGTTTTCTCTTCTCATACCAAAGAAGGTGCGGAGATTACTACCACGGCATTGACAAGTGGAGCCATTGATTTCGTGTTTAAACCTTCATGGAGTCATATTGCCAGTAATATATCTGATTTTTCCAAAATGTTCGTTGAAAAAGTTAAGTTGGTTGCTAAGTCGAAGATTCCATCTCCTAAGACTGTAGAACAAGAAAAAATAACAGAAAAAACTGTGGTATCTAAGCCAACTTTAAAAAAGGAAAAGTTTGGTATTGTTGCAATTGCATCATCTACAGGAGGTCCAAGGGCATTGACATCGGTAATACCTAAGTTGCCGGGAGATATGCCAGTTCCCGTTGTGGTTGTTCAACATATGCCGGCTGGATTTACTAAATCCCTTGCTGAAAGACTTAATAAGTTATCTAAGTTAACTGTTAAAGAGGGGGAAGATGGAGAAGATGTAAAGGCTGGTTATGTATACATTGCACCAGGTGGTATACATATGCGTGTTAATAAAGGGAAAATAGAGCTCTTTGATGGTCCTCAGGTGAAGGGCGTTAAACCAGCTGCTGATGTACTGTTTGATAGTGTAGGCAGAGAGTATAAAAAGCAGACACTTGGTGTAGTGTTGACTGGTATTGGAGATGATGGTACAGATGGTGCCAGGGTAATAAAGCAGTTTGGTGGAAAGATTTTTGCCGAAAGTGAAGAAACAGCATTAATTTATGGTATGCCGAAAGCTGTTGTCAAAGCTGGACTAGCAGATAAGGTAGTGCCCTTGCCTAAGATGGCGGAAGAAATAGAAAAGGAGGTTAGAAAATGGATTTAAGAGAGTTTATATCTGAGATTGAGAAAAAATTGAAGATTAATCTTTCGGGATATCGTGAGGATCAGGTAAGAAGAAGATTTGCTCTTTTTATGAAGAGGTATGGTATCAGTGATTATAAAGAGCTTTTAGATAAAGTGCTTCATGATCCTAAAATACAAAAGGATTTTATTGATCGTCTTACTATTAATGTTTCCGAGTTTTTCCGCAATCCAGAAAAGTGGGAATACTTGAAAAAAAATCTGATTCCAGAACTTATAAAAGATAATGGGAGATTGAAAGCATGGAGTGCGGGATGTTCTGTTGGATGTGAGCCATATACGTTGGCGTTAATCATGAAGGTTGACTTCCCCCGTGTTCCTGTTACTATTATCGCGACAGATATAGATGATGGGGCGTTGGCACGTGCTAAGGAAGGGAGATATTTTAAGAGAGAGATGGTTAATGTTAAAGGAGAATATCTGAAATATTTCACGAAGGTTTCTGATGAGGAGTGGATTATTTCTCCTGAAATTAAAAGAATGGTTACCTTTAGAAAACATAATCTGATAACTGATCCTCCCATTGATAAAGGGTTTGACTTGGTAATGTGCCGTAACGTTGTAATTTACTTTGAGAGAGAGCATAAACAAAAGGTATGGGAAAAACTGGCAAGTTCATTAAAAGTGGGAGGATATCTATTTGTGGGAGGTAGTGAAATCATTTTTGGCACTGCAAAAATGGGATTAAAACTACACAAACCTGGTTTTTATAAAAAAGTTGAAGATAAATAAACGAGATATCCGCGCCTATGGTATAGATGGAGTTGATGTTGTTGCCGTTGTAGCAGTTGTGGGGGTAGTAGGCTGATGTATTTGGTGGGTAGCTGAAATATTGCACACAAATGACATATTTTTAAGCTCCTTAGCGGGCACCATAGCTGGAGTCATCATAGAATATTCGTCGCATTCCGGGAATGTATATGTTCCTGCAAGATAATCTATTCCTACAAGTAACCAATCGGCATCTAGTACACATTCTCCTTCTGGTGCAGCATCAACTAAATATAGATCTGTATTACCGCTATGATCCCTTTCTCCATATGGTTTGCATCGTGAGACAGACATTACGTCTGCTTCATCCTCTTTGATCTTAGGTATAGGAGTACCTGGGAAGAGATTTTTTTGTTCGAGTTCACCTAGCAATGTCCCCCATGTGTATGCGGCAATTCCCGGACCCATCATAAATCTTCTCGCTTTATAAGGAAGTGTCATATCATATTTATCAAGACCGATATATACACTGGCAACAAAATCTCCTCCAAATCCTATGAACCAAGCATTTTTCTTTTCATCTGTTGTTCCTGTTTTTCCCCCTAATTCCCAATGTTTTTTATTGAGTCTTTTGGCATATATTTTATGATTGAATACATCTTCAAGTACATTAAGAATTAAATAATGAGTAGATGGTGAGATAACTTGATATGATGTTGGATGGGATTGCCATATGATATTACCTTTACTATCTATAACCTTTAATAAGTACCGAGGTGTAACAGCTTTACCACCATTGGCAAATGGTGCATAAGCATAAGCCATTTCATAGGGACTGAGATCTGTGGCTCCCAGAAATGATGATAAATATGGTTTAATATCCGTATTTATCCCCATCAGCTTGGCTCTATATATAAATGCAGGAATTTTAAGAGCCATACCTATTTGGACAGTTACGGGATTAGATGATTCTATCAAGGCGTTTCTCATAGATATCCAACCCCAGTATCTTCCATTGAACTCCTTAGGGGACCAAGGTTCCTTCATACCTGGAACTTTAAGATTAAGTGGTTTACTTTCCCAGTAATCTCCAGGCATCGATATTTTGTAGTCAATCGCTGTGGCATATATTATGGGTTTAATAGCTGAACCTGTTTGCCGTTTGGCAGTTGCTCTATTAAACTTAGTTAGGTTAAAATCTTCTCCTCCAACCATAGCTAAAAGATCTCCTGATTTAGGGGAGATTACTACAACAGCTCCTTGCGGTTGAGGTATTTCCTTATCTCCTACTGTATCATATGGTATTTTTCCATCTAGCCATTTCTTTCTAAAATATTCAAGGGATTGTTTTAGTGCCAAGCTTGCTGATTCTTGAATTTTAACATCAAGCGTAGTGTAAATGGAAAGTCCCCCTTTATATATCGTATCTTCCCCAAATTGCTTTATGAGTTTAGGTATGATAAAAGTTAGAAAATAATTAACTGACGGATCTTTGTACTCAGCAAGTTCTGTATACGGTTTTATTTTAGGTGGGTTTTTTAATGCTTTCGTATATTCTTCATGGCTTATATAGCCATACTGGTACATTTTTTCCAAAACAACTTTAGCCCTTTCCCATGCCCCATTGTAATTATATAGAGGACATAATGCAGAGGGACTATTAATAATACCTGCAAGCATGGCAGATTCAGATATGTTTAAATCCTTAGGATCTTTGTCAAAGTATGTTCGACTTGCACATCCCACTCCATAACAACCTGCTCCAAGATAAACAGTATTTAAGTACATTTCAAGTATTTCGTTCTTGGTATATCGTTGTTCTAACCTTACTGCCAGGATTGCCTCTTTGATTTTTCTTGTAATGTGTTTTTCCATACCTAAGTTATATATCGTTCGTGCCAGTTGTTGGGTAATGGTACTTGCTCCCTGTTTTACACTTCCATATCTGATATTCACATATAAAGCACGCAATAATCCTTTAATAGATATTCCTGGATGTTCATAAAAATAATGATCCTCAATGGCAAGCACTGCCTCTTTCAGATATGGTGAGATACTATTTAATGACACGTATCGGTTTTTGCTACCCAGTGTGATGAGCTTTACACCATTTCTATCATATATAGTGGAGGGTTTTCCTACTTCAATTTGTAGGTTTTTAGGGTCAGGTAGTTTTATGGAATATTCTGATATGATATTAATGGCAACTGCAGAGGCGACAAGAACAAGAGATAAAGTTGCTATAAGGGTAATCAAGATAATAGAGTAAAAAATATTTCCAATAATTTTTCTAACACCCAATTTCTTTTGAACTTGTTTTTTTTCTGCCATAACAGTTAAAATTATAGCATATAGAAATTGTCCTTATGGAGGTGATGTTGGTGACGATAGAGGAAAAGGTAGATAAGCTGATAAGTAGGACGGCAGAAGTGATTTCACCCTATGAGTTGGTTGAAAAGTTCAAGAAAGCTGAGAAGGAAGGTAGATCTCTAAGGGTAAAATTGGGAGCCGATCCTACTGCTCCTGACTTACACTTGGGTCATGCTGTGGTATTGCGTAAACTTAGGCAGTTTCAAGAATTTGGTGCCAAAGTATATTTTGTTATTGGAGATTTCACAGCAATGATAGGAGATCCTACTGGTAGAAATAAAACACGAAAGCCTCTTTCTAGAGAACAAATTAAAGAAAATGCAAAAACGTATCTGGAACAGGTATATAAGATACTTATTCCAGAGATGACGGAAGTAGTTTATAACAGTGAGTGGTTAGAACCACTTTCGGCAGCTGATGTTATTACTAAACTCACATCAAAATATACTGTAGCGCGGATTTTAGAAAGGGATGATTTTTCTAAGCGCATGCAA
>CAZATH010000020.1:0-14685 GCA_964487995.1 uncultured bacterium | reverse complement strand
GGTCCATATATATGGCGCTTCTTAGGGTAGGTAAAAACACACCCATGAGATGGGTGCCATTTTTCCCCAATATTAGCCTATCGTCTATGTAAGCAATGTATAAAACGTTTGGTACAATGTCTTTGCTCTTTATATCTATGTTTTCCACATTATCCCCCCTTTTGCTTTAATATATCACGACTATGATATGTTCTCTTGGATGTTTTTTAGGATTCTTAAAAAGCTAAAGAGAGTTTGATTTATAACACAGTATCTTGGCTTTGTTGTTGTGAAAAAATGTTAACTTCATGCAACTTTTTGTCAGAGAATATGTATCTCAGTGTTGTAGAGTAAAAAAGATAAATTACTCTGAATGTTAGAGGGTATGCTTAAATAAAGAAATCTGATATCTGTATAGCTAAAACTTATCTTGCTGAAATCTGATTATAAAAAATATGGGGACCAGATGGTCCCCATTTTATTCACAGAAAGGGGGATATGTGTGTTTCTTTAGTTAGCACTCATGTAGTAGGTGTACCTGTCTATGTATGCCTCTATATCTCTCAGTGAGAAATTGCGGGCAAATCGCGTAAGTTCCTTTCCCTCAGCATCTACCAGTACCACGGCGGGCACTGAGAATATGAGAAATTGCCCTGCTGTCTGGGGATCTTCTTCGGTATTTACCACCTGGAAAGGTATATTATATTTTTCGGCAATATCTCTAACACGGGGCAACATTGCCTCGCATACTTTACATGTGTTGTTTTTAAAATACAGCACCTTCACAGTTTTCACCTCCCAGGCATTACGTCATTGGCATTTTAACATAAGAATGGGTCCTTAGTTTCTGATGTTTTTAATATTTTTATGAAATAAGATACAATAGTAAAGAGGTGATAGACGGTGAGAATTGCCGATATGCTAATTGTGGTAGGGGCTATACTGTTAGTGATAGGAATACTCTTTAGGGTATTTCCTATGTTTGGACATCTTCCCGGTGATATCATTATCAGGGGAAAGAATTATAGTGTATACATACCTTTGGTATCTTCTATACTTCTGTCGGTGCTTCTCACGATCATATTGAATGTAATCATTAGGATACTGGGGGGATGGCGGTGAAACGTATAAAAACCCTGATGGTGTTGATACTTGTTTTATTTGTTTCCTTCGTCGGGCTCTATGGTTGCTCATGGCCTCAGAAAGAGGCAGTGGTTGAAAAAGGCGTTTATATAGATGGAGTACCGGCTACAGAGAATTTAAAAAAGGCTATAGAAAATGAGAAGCTTTCTGTAATAGGATATGGTTTTACATGGCAATATGCCGGTATGCCCTCTGTATTCTTTGAGGTTACACCCACTCAAGATTTGGTAGAGATAGCCAATAAATATGGCATTAATGCCAGTGTAGATAGCTTATACGATGTGTCAGATCTTGATGGTAAATCATATATAGACAAGTTGCCGTGTAAGGGTATGATATGTTCCTTGAAGGCTATGAAAGATAGGTTGGTAAAACTGATACCATCTGTTAGATTGGATGTATCTATTGAAAATAAGAAGGGGTTTCGTCTGATGTTTTTCTTACCTAAAGCGGGTATGACGTGGGAAAATACAGCTTCGGTATCTCGAGAGGAATTGTTGAGATATATTGCCAAGACTGTTGATGTAAAATGTAAGAATATTAAAGACAATATGGGAATGCTTGAATGTCGTGAAAAAGGTGTATTTATATCTGTGGGCAATGAACTTGGTAGTGTGATATACGGGGTGAAATAACGTGAAGGTTGCATTTATTGTCTCTTCAATCCAAGGTATTTATTCTCCGTTGGCAACGACTCCTTACGAAGAAAAATATCTTATTGTATACAATATCAATGTTACAAGCCGGTTTAACGAGACAATTGAGGCTACGTCTCTTAATAGAAAGACCGTATCGGATATTGTAAACATGGTGCTTGAACGTGGTATTTCAGCTATAGCATTGGCAACACTCGATGAAGAGCTTATTAAGATGGCTACATCTTCCGGTATTGGTGTATACGTGGCATCACCTGGAAAGAGAATATCTGATATTATCTATGCACTTGGGGGGTGAAGGTAGTGTCTGAAATACTGGTCTCAGGACATAGAAATCCAGATACAGATTCGGTAACTTCTGCCATTGCCTATGCATGGTATAAAAACAAAATAGACCAAAAAAACAGCTATATACCGGTAAGAGCTGGTGCTGTAAACGATGAGACGGTATACGTGCTTAAGAGGTTTTCTGTGGATAAACCCATACGCATGGATTCTTTTGAGCTTACGGCAATGGATATTATCCTTGATGTTCCCTCTGTCTTTTATGATGACCCCATTAAAGTTGCCGTTGATCTGATAAAAGATTACCGAACATTGCCGGTGGTAGATAGGGACGGTAAACTCTTGGGCCTTGTAGGGCTTAGAGATGTTTCTCAAGGCTTTCTGTGGCATGCTGCATCTAAGCTTGTTTACATTGAAGTTGCCCCTGCCCAGGTGGAAAACTCTCTTCCCGGCAGATGGATTGTTGAGCCTCAGGCTATGATTCGTGGTGTGCTTACCGTGGGTGCCATGTCGGCAGGTAAGGTTGATATGGAGCTAAGGGATGATGCCATACTGGTTACCGGTGATAGACCAGAGGTATGGGAAGTTGGTTTAAAGAGAAAACTCCCGGCCATTATCATTACCGGTGCTCCAGAAGTGCCTTCTTCGTTTATTGAGAGGGCAAAGGATGTAGGTGTAGGGCTTTATGTTACACCCCTCAATACATTTTCTGCCGTGAGAATGCTGATGTTTGCCCCTCCTATTGAAACGGTCATGACCAAAGCTGTTAGATATTTTTCACCAGATGATACGATCTCTCAGATGAGACAGATTATGAGAAAAGATAGCCATAGATTCTTCCCAGTGCTTCGTTCCGACGGTGTTTATGTGGGAATGGTAGATGCCACCACCGTGGCATCACCACCACGAAGAAAGGTGATACTTGTTGATCACAATGAAAAATCCCAAGCACCATATGGCATTGATGAGGTGGATATTTTAGAAATTGTTGACCACCACAGACTGGGAGATATTCAAACACCATTTCCACCTAAGGTGATTATAGAGCCTGTGGGATGCACGGCAACGGTAATATACGGACTTATGGAGAGAGAGGGTATTGTGCCACCTAAGGAGATTGCCGGCATTATGCTATCTGCCATTTTATCCGATACCGTGGGGTTGACATCACCTACTACAACAGATAGAGACAGAGAGACGGTAAAGAAGCTTTCCATGTGGGCAGGAGAAGATCCTGAGGAGCTGTTTAAAGCAATGCTTTCTGCCAGAGTGGAAGGTATACTTGATGATCCCACCAAACTTACCCTTGATTATAAAGTTTACCGCTTTGGTGATTCTGTGGTGGGAGTTTCCCAAGTTGAGATACCCGATGCATCTGGCTTTGTTGACAAACTCAAAGATGAAATTTGGCGTGCCCTTGAAAATAAGATGGAAGAAGACTCTCTAACCCTTGCCATATTCATGCTTACCGATGTTACCAGAAGGGGATCATATCTATTTGCCCGTGGAGATATACACTTTGTGGAGATGGCACTAAATGTGAAGATGAAAGGTGGTATGGCATGGGTAGATGGCCTTATCTCCCGTAAAAAACAGCTCATACCAGCTTTGAGCAGAGTGCTAATGTAGATTGATTGATGAATTTGATGGTATCCTGAGTGGTATTTTTATATCTTGTTTGTAGATATTTTGTAAAGCGATGGTTAGGGGTTGTTCGTTTGGGGATGAGAAGCTATTTGTGGGATGTATACTTGTCTTCCCTGGTTTTATATAGTGAGAAAGCCTTTTTATCCGAAGAAGTGCTAAACTTAGAATATTGATGGTGCATAGAAACTAGTAGGCAGGAAAAAAGATATTTTTTTCTATCTTCTTGTGGAAAGTGGGTATACCTGATGCAGAGGATAAAAACAAGGTAGTCTTTTAACATACTATAAAAGCCTCTGCCTTATACAGGTGTTTCGGTTAGACAGTTATTTCTAAATGTGTTTCTTTGGAAGCGAAAGAGAATCTGTATCCGATATGACGCAGATAACGACCAAGATTGGGAATGAGAGCGAAAAGTTGATGTTTAAAATATTGAAAAGTAAGCATAATTTCTAAGACTACTTTATATTTGTTGTATTCTTCCATATGTAATAAGTCGTTTGTTTACAGAAAACAAGAAGGATACCGCTTATATGCTGGCTACTGGGGATATTTATTAATAATATCTTGGATAAATTATCAACACATTACGATAGACCATGTGCTCTTTGTTTGCCGGGGATAAATCATAGAAATGATAAATTGAAATGTGTCAAAAAGATGTAATACATATGAGATATTAAACGGTCTCTGCTTAAGAGGTAATAATTATAGTGGTATCACCAAAGTATACGAAGAAGATGTTAAATGGTGTCTACCTAAAAGGTAGTAGTTATACCGATATAAAAACTTATGGGGGATACATTTAATTGTGTATAATTTTAAAGTAGTGATTAGACCTTACCATCGATATATAGCTTATATTTGGCTGTAATTGTAATATCTGAATGCCATACGACATTTCGGTAGGAGACAGTGTAAATATATAAGTGGTTTTTAGAAAGTTATGGCATACAACAATTTTACCGTGTATGAAGGAAAACATTCTTTTATATGCTCCCTTAGGTTAAATGGTTATTGGTGTTCTCACTATATCGTTAGCTGGTAAAGTGAAATTCATGCAAAAAGGGTATCCGTCTGTAATTGTTCGGATACCCTTTATGTATTCCATAAATCTCAAACTTGCAGGTGCTGTGCATAGCTTGTTGTTTTAACGATAGATTTTCATGGCAAAACTACATCTCCATTTATATGTCCCTTTACTTTGTCTGTCCCAAGGGAAAGATATAGAAACCGTAATTGCTGTCTATACCATCTACCTGTTTGCCCCCGATGTAAAGCAGTCCCCCTTTTACATTGATATGAAGATTGTTTATCATAATATCTTTCTCCCATTTAGGCTCTTGGTTGGTTATGTTTACAGAAAGAAAGTCTGTATCAAATGAGAGGTATACACCTTTGCCCTTTTCCTTTGGGCATAAAAGATATGTGTAAGTGTGATTGTTTATATACTTATTGCCTTGGCATGATACAAAGCACTCTGGAATCTCCTTTTGCCATATTACCTTGTCTTTAGTGATGTTCTTTAGCTCAATATATGTGTTTTCTGTGTTATTATCAGAGTATCCCCATAGCATATAGATATTTCCGTCTTTTTCTACACCACCAAGTATAAAATGTGTTATCTCGTTGGCACTTGTTGGCAGATGCCCACTGAATATTTTCTTGTTTCCTTTGTATATCTCCACATAGTCTCTGTCGTATGTTGCTATGGCACCACCTATGATAGGTGTTATACCAGATCCCATGCCACCGTCGTTGTAATATGAAAGTGTGTATATATGTAGATTGGGTAAAGATGCCGTGTATATAGTATGGGGTGGAAGGTATAGGTATATGCTATTTTGGGCAGGAGAGAAGTTGTTTTCACCAATAAGATGATTGGAGGTCTGTATTTCTTCTGGATTTTCTTCTATCAGTTTATCACTCCAGTATATGGGAATAAGATATGTTTTATTGGTGATGTTATCTCCTTTTGCCTCGGTAATCACAGAAACTTTGTAGCCTATAAATACTTTTTGTGATTGACATCCTAAAAACGAGATGAGGGTAGCTATAATAATCAAAACAACTGTTATTAATTTTTTCATAATATCCCTCCTTTCTGTCCCCCGGGGGGGCAGGTGGCACCCACTCCCTATTAATGCAGTCTATACGTATACCACAAGCTTATAGGTGAAGGCATATGATACCTGTCGCTGGTATGAGCATCAAAGTATATATATCCCCCTGTATAACCTGTAATAATTGCCACATGGGCATAGTTTCTATAAGAGGCTATATCGCCTGCCGAGGGATATGTCGTGTATGTGATGTGTCCTGTTTCAGAAAGATACTGAAGAATACCGTTGACGTTTATCCATGCATATGTGTAGGGATGCCATGTGCTGTCTGTAGCCAGCCCCCCTGCATGTATAGCCTGCGATACAAAGTTGGCACAGTCATTGCAATAATAATATCTATATGCGTGGTTGTAGTACGACGTATCCATATATGTTTGGCTGTTGCATTTGCGGTATGTATTTCCAGAATACCTGTCGGCATAGGATACAACGGCGTATTTAGATATATATTTATTGCCTACTTGTCTTGTCTTGTAATTCTAACCATATCTTGTAGTCTTTAAGAATCATTTTTTTCCACATATCTTTGGTGATAAGGAGGTCTTTTAGTGGAAACAGGACAATATCTTTCATTGGAAACCAACCCATCACCTTGGGTTTTCCATTTTCTACCACTACTGCTATTCCGACATTTGCGTTTTTGAGTATCGTTCCCCTGGTGTCATAGGCTTCGATTCCCTTCTTGTCTTTGTGAGATACAGGCAACTGGACATAGTCTTTAAGGTATCTGCTAAACGTTTCTTTAAATGCCGCATCTTTATGCTCATTTAAAATTTCTTTCATGGCATCAAACCGATCGTCGCGCCCTATCTTGGCATCTATCAAAAACTCATACAGATATACATCTTTGCCACCAATTTTTACATGTTCTCTGTGCCATAGATGTTGCCGTATAATGGGATTGCCAATTCCGTCGTATATGCTCCTTAAACCTGCCTGTGCCAGTGGAAGATACGGATCGATGCTTCCATAGGCACCCATGGGGTAGAAAACCGATGCCATCAGGGCTATAATCAAAGCCCCCATTATTCCCATATGCCACATTTTCTTCATTTTACTTTCCCCCTTTCTTTGATAAAAGATTTTTTAAAGGTGCCACCGTGCCCCTAATAGCATTGTATCACTTTTGTTGTGTGTAGTTTTATATAATTAAATTGTAATTATTTTAGTAGTTTATTGGGTAAGAAGAGATATTTGGGTTGAAAGTGATTGTGTAAACTGCTTTTATTGTGGTATAATTCCCAAAACTTTGGGGGACACTAAATTGGGGGTGAATATATGTTTAAAGAGGCTTTAACGTTTGATGATGTTTTACTGGTTCCGCAGTATTCTGAGGTTTTACCCCATGAGGTAGATGTTTCAACAAGACTTACACGTGCTATAAAAATTAACATTCCCCTTGTATCGGCTGCCATGGATACGGTGACAGAATCGAAGCTTGCCAAGGCTATTGCCCGAGAAGGTGGTATCGGTATTATCCATAAAAATTTACCACCCAAACAGCAGGCACATGAGGTAGCCCTTGTAAAGAGGGCAGAAAATGGTGTAATAGAAGATCCCATTACAATATCACCTGATACCACGGTATTAGAGGCAGATAGAATCATGGGAGAGTATAAAATTGGTGGCCTTCCAGTGGTAGATGAACATTGTCGGCTTCTTGGTATTCTAACCAATCGCGATATACGTTTTGCCACAAATATGAATATGAAGGCACGTGATCTCATGACGCCGAGGGAGAAACTAATCATTGCCAAGCCCGGCATATCCCTTGAGGAGGCAAAGGAGATACTCCATAGGCATAGAATAGAGAAGCTTCCCCTTGTTGGAGAAGACGATTGTCTGGTAGGACTGATTACCATTAAAGATGTTAACGCCGTGATTGAACATCCCCAGGCTTCTCGTGATAGTAAGGGAAGACTGATTGTCGGTGCCGCCGTTGGCACAGGTAAGGATACCATGGAGAGGATAGAGCTTCTTGTTGAGGCAGGTGTTGACGTGATTGTTGTAGATACAGCCCATGGGCATTCAAAGAGGGTCCTTGACACTATTAGGGCAATCAAAGATGCATATCCCAATATACAAGTCATTGGTGGCAATGTGGCAACGGCAGAGGGCACAGAGGCTCTGATAAAGGCAGGTGTAGATGGTGTCAAGGTGGGTATCGGTCCTGGCTCCATATGCACAACTCGTATTGTTGCCGGTGTGGGGGTGCCCCAACTTACAGCTATTTTAGATGCCGTAAGTGTGGCAAAGCGGTATGACATACCGGTAATAGCCGACGGTGGCATACGATACTCTGGTGATATTGTCAAGGCTCTTGCAGCAGGTGCAGAAAGTGTCATGCTTGGTAGTCTCTTTGCCGGCACCGAAGAATCTCCCGGTGAAACCATACTTTATCACGGTAGAAAGTACAAATCTTACCGTGGCATGGGCTCCCTTGGTGCCATGAAAAAAGGCAGTGCCGATAGGTATTTCCAAGAAAAGGAAGAACAGGGTAAGTTTGTCCCAGAGGGTGTTGAGGGCATGGTGCCATATAAAGGCTATGTTAGAGATGTTGTCCATCAGCTTATAGGTGGCTTACGCTCAGGTATGGGATACGTTGGGGCAGAAAATCTACAGATGCTTAGGCGGAAGGCTCAGTTTGTGAAGATTACTCCGGCAGGTAGTAAAGAAAGCCATCCCCACGATATCTTTATCACCAAAGAATCTCCTAACTACTGGACACAGGGGTGAGGATAGTGAAGCAGGTTGTGGTATTTGACTATGGATCCCAGTATACCATGCTCATTGTCAGAAGACTTAGAGAGGTAGGCTTTCCCGCTGTGCTTGTGCCGTGGAATATTAAGCGGGAAAAACTCATGGCTTACCACCCCGGTGCCATCATACTCTCAGGGGGACCCAGTAGCGTATACGAAGAGGAAGCCCCCACATTTCCCTCGTATCTTGAGAAGATGAATATACCTATACTCGGCATATGCTATGGACTTCAACTAATAGCACATCACTTTGGTGGCAAGGTGTATCCATCGTCTCAGCGGGAATATGGTAGGGCAACACTTTATATAGATAAAGAGGATAAACTCTTTAAAGGATTGCCATCGTCTTTTGACGTGTGGATGAGCCACGGCGATAGGGTGGAAGTGTTGCCACCGGGCTTTTATACCATCTCCCATACCGAAGGCTCTCCCTTTGCAGTGATTAGAAACGAAGATGGCACTATATACGGTGTTCAGTTTCACCCAGAGGTTGCCCATACCCAGTATGGAAAAGAGATACTATCCCACTTTGCAGGGGACATTGCCGGTATCAAGCCATCGTGGAATACAGGGGATATTGTCAGTAGTTTAATAGAGGATGTAAAAAAGCAGGTAGGCAATGGTAGGGTAATACTTGGGCTTTCTGGTGGTGTTGATTCATCTACCCTTGCCCTTTTACTTCATAAAGCCATAGGTGATAGGGTGATACCTATCTTTGTAGATACAGGGCTAATGAGAAAAAATGAACCTGAAGAGGTGTATCGGGCATTTAAAAAACTTGGCATACATATACACATGGTAGATGCATCAGATAGATTTCTGGATGCACTTAAAGGTATCACAGACCCTGAACAGAAGAGAAAAATCATAGGACACATGTTTATAGATGTCTTTATAGAAGAAGCTGAAAAACTGAAAAAAGAGTATGGTGATATAGAGTTTTTGGCACAGGGCACATTGTATCCCGACGTGATAGAAAGTAGTAAAGGAGAAGGACCTTCCCATACCATTAAAACACACCACAACGTAGGTGGACTTCCCGAGAAGCTTGGCTTTAAATTGATAGAGCCATTTAGATATCTCTTCAAAGATGAGGTGAGAAAGATAGCACAGGCTTTGGGACTTCCCAATAATTTGATAGGCAGACATCCCTTCCCGGGACCGGGGCTTGCCGTAAGGATACTTGGAGAGATAACAGAAGAGAAACTGGCAATGCTTCGTGAGGCAGATGCCATATTTGTAGAGGAACTTAAAAGGTGGAACTTATACGATAAAGTGTGGCAGGCATTTGCCGTGTTGCTTCCTGTAAAAAGCGTAGGTGTAATGGGTGATATGCGGGCATATGGCAATGTCGTTGTGCTTAGGGCGGTGCTTTCTACCGACGGCATGACGGCAGAGGTGGCGCACCTACCCTACGAATTTTTAGACCACGTAATGAGGCGCATCACCGGTGAGGTAAAGGGTATCACGCGCGTAGCATACGACATCACCAGCAAACCCCCAGGCACCATAGAGTGGGAGTAATAAAGAAGACGATATCTGTATAGTGTGTTTGTTATTGATTTTAGCCTATAATTTCTATAAGATAGTGTTATAATAAAAATACATATTTTTTTCTAGTTTCTTGGAGGAAAACAGATGAAGTGGAGGCAGTTTGTTGAACCATATGTGAGCATTTTGCGTAATATAAGATGTTTGGCAAATGTGATTGTTGGTAGGGCACACGCTGGTGTTTTGTCAGAGTGTTATAAGAATCTTCTACGTTCCCGGTTTCAATATCATTCAGAGCTTCGCTATATGGTTTCATCGGAGATTAATTGTAGTGGTAGTAGCGTTAAATGTTTTTTAAATGTCGTTGAACAGTTGACAAGGAGGGTTATTGATGGCAATGGTAAGGTTGATCCATATATATATTGGAGAGTTTCCCTTGTAGTCAATCCTTATATTCTTTGGTCCTACTGGCAGAAAACAAATAATTTGTTTTGGTCTTCTGTAGGCAGTGGTGATTTTCTTAAGCCCATGAGAGATGCCATATTGGATGCCAATATATTTGATGAAGATATGTTGAATACTCTTAACAGAGATTTTCATCTTCACTTTGAATCATCCTTATATCCTGATGATATTATGAGCCTTTTACTTTCTAAGGAACTGGCTTTTTATTATACCAAGGTTAGAAATAAGATGGTAAAAAAGATAGGATTTCATCCGCCTGTGAAATTTTCTATACCTTTTAAGATTGTAAAGTTCCACGAATCGTTTTGGGATAGTTTCCCACGTTTTACCCTTGCCCAACATGGCAAGGAACTGTGGCAGAGTATGATTATTAGCACATGGGAGTTGTTTGTAAGGTTGTCCTATGAACTACTAATTGCACCTACTACTTCTCCTTCTGTATATAGACAGTGGATATATAAGTATATAAAAGGATTTTATAACAGTTCAATCTATAATGGTATAGGTGTAGATTTTCCCACCCTCACGTCTAAATTAATGAATATTGTCATGAATGGTGCCGCAGATAGTGAAATGGCCGTATTTGCCCTGTTGCTTTCCAATCTACTCTGGGCATCATTTGGAGATACGTATACCCATGGATTAAGAGAATTTGCCGATGGTATATATGCCCACCCACTTAAGGAGTTTGTGAAAGATATAAGAAAGACTGTTGTTAAAAAACCATCTGTAAATAGCCTTGAGAAGATATATGCTACATATGTAAGAAGTATTGATAGAAGGATTGAGGGAGAAGAAGATGTCGAAGTTAGAATATCTTTGATAGATAATTTTTCTTCTCCGGGTAAATATGATGATACTTTATTTGTATTGGATGGGGTATTGAGTGGTAATTTAAGCACTTATAGTGGTGGGAGATTATCCCCATCTGCAAGGAGGCTTTTACACCTCATTAAGTGTAGCACTTCTTTGGTGAAGAGAGAAAAAAATAAAAAGCATATGAAAGTTGTTATGCATTATATAAAACTTAATGATAGTAAGGAGAGGACAAAGGTTATATCCAGTTTGGTAGGTTTATCGCCATATAATAAAACAATAAAAAGATGGGTAAAAGAGACAGAACATACATTTTTATATTTGATGAGTGCTCCTTACGAAGCAAAGAAAATGCTTGTGGGTTTTGACGCAGCCTCAAAGGAAATGTGGACTCCTGTATGGCTTCTTGCCCCGTTTTACCGCTTTTGGTATACAGTGTCTCGTTTGTATAATCAATATCTTGATGTTTATCTAAGCAGATTGACCTTCCATGCCGGTGAGGACTTTTTAGACATTCTCAGTGGTATACGAAGAATGATAGATGTAAGCATAATGGGCCTTAGCATTGGTGTTCACCAAAAGGGAATGGGGCATGCCATAGCATTTTCTACAGATCCGTTTTACCTTGGCATTGGCAATGCCGTAATACCAGAATTTGAATACTTTATGAATATATGGCTTCTTACATATCTCTATGAGCATTACTATATGCCCGAGGGATATGACTATCAATATAAAGGTATAGTTAGAGAAGAGATGAAGAGATTGCTTGAGCGCTTTAATATTACATATACAATTGAAGATATGATGATACTTTATCCATACCTATTTAAATTAGGTTCTTTATACGTCTCTTCCTATTTTTCTTCTCCACATGTTAAAAATGTGTGGAATATTATCAACGGCATCGCATCAACTTCTCAGGAAGATAAAATTTTAACATCCAAAACTTGTAATGTGGTAAAAGCTTTACTGCGCAAAAAAGGTGTTATGTATAAAAATACAGTCAGTGTTTCTCCAATATTTCCCACGAGTATTATGGATGTTTCTGAACAGGTTGTATTTGTTGAGATGTTGTCTAAACTAATAGAGGGGTATATTGACAGCCATCAAATCAAACCGGAGGTGTGCGTTACCTCTAACATCTTGATAAGGGATATACCCGACCCATTTGTTCATCCGTGGGCTTCTAAGAAAAATAATATCCGTGATTATACGGTAGGAACAGATAATCCAACATTTACACTGTCTATACCTGAACTAGAATATTACCTTGTGGAAAGGAGGAAGACACAATGATCGATACTCTGGGTGTATGTGATGGTAGGGATATTACCGTTCTAGACTTGCAAGGCGATGCTGTTATGAGGAATTTCGTTGGTATTACCTATGAAGATGCACAAAAGGAGGAAAATAAAGATGTTTTTATATATTCCCAATATAGAGATTTTCTAGGAAAAATAGAATATCTGATAAATAGTGGGAGCGACAGTGCTAGAGAGCTAAAGGGAATTTTTCTTAGTGGTCCTCGTGGTAGTGGTAAGAGCACGTTGGTTTTCAACCTGCTTAAAGATGAAGAGTTTTTGGAGAGAAATGGCGTACTTGGTATTGGTGAGATTGTTGATCTCCCTTCAGTTGATGTTTCTATATTGATATGGTTCTTAAATTATATTTATTCTATTGTGGATCACGATAATTTAGACAGTTGTATTGGTGGGAGAGATGTATTGACAGAATTAATTGATCTCACCAAGCAGGTTGAGGTAATTGTTAGAGATGAAAAGATGGAAATATGGGATATAGTAAATACCTCTATTGCCAATATTAGGAGAAAAATCGGCAATATATCTAAAAGAATACTGGATAGTAAGAATAAGAAATATTTTCTTATGGTGGTTGACGATATAGATATAGCCAAGCCCGATATTATAGCCAGATTTTTGAGAGAGTTGTACTTTTTCTTAGGTGAGGTGCCTATTGTTGTCATAGGGGTGGGTAACTACGATAGTCTTCTGAGAATACTTTGTGCTTACGAGGAGGCTATTATTTCTTCTGGAAGAGGATTTGGTGGTATATGTTGGGAAAGTGGTAATGGTTCTATATTTATCAATACGCGAATCAGAGCAAAGATAGAAAAAGTATTTAAAGTTGTCTATAGAATGAAATTACTTTATGAGGCAAGGGTGATATGTGTTAAATTAAGTAATAATGAGATAAGAGATGTTGTAGATTATGTAAGACAAAATGTCATAGGTGGTTTTCTGTTTGATGAGATAGTATTGGCTTCTATATTACGTTATTTTTCTCTTAGACAAATCATACATATGTTGAGTAAGGTTGAATTTGCAAGAAGGAATAAGCAGAAGCTTAAGTATTATGAGTTATTTGATGTTATCTTATCAGATATAACCAGTGAATTTAACTTAGATAAGGCTAGAGAAAGTATTGAAGGGTATCTTGATTTTATTGAAGAACTATTTAAACGACTTGATAGAAGGGTTGGTTTAGATAAGGAAATTAGGACAATTAATGTATGGGATCTTATGAGAAAAGCTGGGCTTACTGAGGTAGAAATTTTCATACTGGAGCAATATTATAGGTGGATAGTGTTTAGAGGTAAAGATGAAGATCAAGGTGAAGATGGAGTTGATGTCCAATCTACGGTAAGTGTTTTTATGTTTCCTATATTGTTTAATCGTATTTTGGATATTATATTGATTAACTTTTCTAAACCAGTGTATAGAGGGTTGAGTGTAATCGCTGTTGTTTTGACGTTTATAGAGGAGTTTAGGTATTATTTGTCTGAGGATAATAAATCCATTCTTAATGATAATTACAAAGATAAAAATTCAGATGATGAGGTGGAAGAGTCGGACTCTATGTTGTTTCCCAAAACACTCTCTTTCTATCAATCTTTATGGGGACTAATTTCATCGAATGTAGGCGGTGTTAAAGAAGATGATGACTCTCAATTATCAGGTGTTATGAATAAATTGATCAGTATAGGAATCTTTCCGGAAAGAAGAAATTTGAATAATTTAAATATTATTACATTGGATTTTTACTCTTCTAAGGGATATAAAGGTGTAGTAGTCTCTTTGACGCTTGCCATCTGGCTTATTGAGTTTATTAGTTCTTTTACAACAGATGAAAAAGATTTGTACATAAGATTTACGAATGACAGATTAGTTATAGGTGAGACGATATTATCCATGATAATATCACCTATTTTAGAAAGTCCCTTTAGAATTAGTGAAATCAAGGTTAGGCATATAGCTCTAAGTGAATCTAAGATGGGTAAAGCCCTTGGATTGGAACTAATAT
>CAZATH010000019.1:0-14712 GCA_964487995.1 uncultured bacterium | reverse complement strand
TACCATTTATAGGATATTAGACCTTCGGGACATGCAGAGCGTATCTTGTCTACTATGTAGTGCGGTGGAGAAAGATCGGGTTCTATTGGATGGGCAATAGCCTTTCCCGTTTGATTATCCATGACATATGCATATGTGTTTTCGGAGAATTTAAATGATATATCAACCATATATCGTGCCACTTGTTGTGCAAAATTTTTGCTTCCTGTAATGTTATAAGTAAAAGAGATAGTATTTGCAATAAGCGTAGTTTGTAGTTTGGTAAAGTTAATTCTCTCTTTTTTCCACTTGTCTTCCATAACCGTATATAATTTGGATAGGCTGAGATTGAGCTCCTGGGTATATGCCACCCTTTTGTGGAGAATACTCTTCATTGTTGACAAAGTGCGGTTGTATTGTATACCAACCATAAATATACTGACTGCTACAAATGTAATAATAATACTGATTATCGTTTGATGCCTACCACTTTCTCTCATATCACTATTATATGTGAAGAGCTTTATTGTGCCATGCATTATCAGGCTGATAGTTGATATAATGATGCTACTACTTACCACATCTTTCAGGAGGTGAGAATATGAAGATATTAAGGAATTTGGTTATATATGTAGTTCTTTTTATTTTAATTGTGGGGATTTACTTTTCCTTTCTCTCCACTGTTTCATTGGAAAGGTATCATCCTACTGTAATTATCACGAAATGGCATGCCACAGGTGGTAAGGAGGTATATGGTTTTGTTCCAGATTATAAAAGGAACTTTGCTCAGGTTTCCTTATGGACAGATGTAAATATTCCTGGCAGTGGTGTTTATTATCTTGTTTTACCCAATATCGTATCTGGTGGAGGCTATAAGGTAATTGTAGATGATCGATTAATTGGCATGGTCGAAAGAGGTAAGGCGGCATATATCAACTCTATGCCGGTAACAGAGGTGCTACCTGTTAAGTTGACATCAGGAAACCATCGTATACAGATAGACATTACCTACAAATATGGCTATGGATTTGCCTACCAGTCTCCCTTTATTACCACAGATAGCTGGGGAGCCTATGAGTTTAAATATGTAAATAATTATTGGCATCAGGGTATATATATGCAAGATGGTGCTGTTATGGTGATTGTTGGTTTGATATTCGTTATTCTCTACTTTCTTACAGGAAGAAAGATGTATAGTTATCTTTTGTTTGGAGTGGCGTTTCTATTGGTTTATATTACAACACTAAAGGAGTATGTTTTTTACCTGCCTTTTGATTACTTTGTTGTTTATAAAATCAGGGATGTAGCCATGATGATTGGTTCTATCATGTTCTTACATGCAATGCTCGTGTTTTTGGGCAAAATACCTCGTAGGTGGGAAAAAGCCTTTAGAGTTGCATATGCTATTATTCCCTTTTTGCTTTTTGTTCCATCGTTTGAAACTGTGCTTACGATAAAGAAACTGGTATATATCTTTGTACTACTTCTTTATTTCTATGTGGTTTATAGGTATGTGGTAGCCTCTGATAAGTTGTCTGAGAGATTTATACTGGGAGGTCTTGCCTTTATGGGACTTTCCTATATCTTGGGAATCTTAGGTGCTATCGGAGTGTTGGAACTTGAAATTGACCCTGTTGCAATTGGTATCATGCTTGCTGTAGTTGTGTCTTCTATGGCCCTTTTGATAGATTTTTCCAGTGTGTATAAATCTGCACAGAATGCTACCCAAGAAGCCATTGCTGCAAAGGAGAAGATAGAGGGTGTTTTATCTGGTATTGAGCAGACAGCTTTGGTGATATCTGATGTGATGAATTCTGTCTTAAATATAAGCGATGATGTATCAGTGTTATCTCGAGAGATGGCAGATATCTCCAATAATTTGGGGGGAGAGGTTGATACACTGTCTTCAACTTCTTCTATGATATTTGATAACATTGAGGGTATTACCAAGGCTTCTCAATCTCTTGCCGAAAGTGCTGGTGCTTTGAGCAATTTTTCTGCCTCTATGCAGCGTGAAACACAGGAGAATATTAATAACCTTCAGCATGTTGTTTCCACATTTGGGCAGCTAAATGAACAAATGCAAAAGGTAAACGCCTTGACCGAAGAATTTTCCAAGGTGTCATCAGAAGTTTCTTCCATTATTGAGGAGATCAGGGCTATAGCAAAGAAGACCAATCTTCTTGCCCTCAATGCGGCCATAGAAGCTGCCCGTGCCGGTGAAGCTGGAAAGGGATTTGCTGTTGTTGCCGATGAGGTAAGAAAACTTGCAGAGATGTCTACAGAATCTGTTGGTAAGATTGAGGAGATTATGTCAGGTCTATCTGAATTTGCTCAGAAGCTAGCTACCGATGTTAAAAGTACTACCGATGCTTTAAATGAGGCAACCCTTAGTGGTGAAGAAGTAACATCTAGTCTCCAGCATACTGTGAGCAGTATAGAAAAGCTTTCTTCTATGGCGGAGGATTTGGCAGCTGTTTCTGAAGAGTTAACGGCATCTACAGGAGAAGTCAGTCGCTCTGCTGGGTATCTTCAACAGTTGGCTAAGGCCCTACATGGAATCTCTGAGAGAGTTACGATTAGTAGTGACAGGCAAATGGATCTTGCCCATAAGCTAATGAATGGTGCTAAACTGCTTGAAAACAATGTAAACACCTTAAAGAGGTTGCTTGAGTCTTAGCCTCAAGCAACCTCCTTTTTTACCTTCCAATAATTTGTGCTCCTTCTACCAGTATGTATGGCATGGGACCGGTTGATAACATTTTTACTTCCTGACTGATATCTATAATATTGGTGAGGATATCTAAAAGAGAAAATGATACCATGGTATCAGTTATGCCATATGCTATCTCACCATTTTCTATATAAAAACTATTTTTAGCAACTCCCGATACCATACCTGTTTGGTAGTTAATATTGCCTGAAAACCGCTCCAGTAGAATGCCTCTATCTATCATTTTCATCATGTTTTCAAGCTTTGAAGTTCCATCTATCTTTAAGCAGTGGGGAGATATCCCGGGTATTGAAGAATATCCTCCACTTGCGTGGGAAGTATTGGGCATACCCAATACCTTAGAGCTATATGTGTTGTGGAGGAAACTTTCTAGTATTCCCTTGTGTATTAGCACAGTAATAGATGTTGGGCTTCCCTCTCGGTCAAATGCCGTGGCATAGGGGGAGCCATCAACCAGTGGATTATCTATGATGGTAAGCTTTGTAGAGGCTATCTCTTTTCCGAGTTTATCTTTCCAGATACTTGCGTTTCTGACAACACGAAGCCCGCTAAGGTGATATGTAATGAAATCTATAATAATATCCTCAACAGCACGTGGTGATAAGAGTATAAGTCCTTTGTAAGAAGGAGGCCGTTTGGGATGTAGAGATCGGACAAGTCTTTCTACAAATTGTATTATCTCACTTTTGGTCCTTTCTTTAAATCTGTTTAGGTTGACATCTTCAACTACTATGTAGTCAAAGGAAGAAACCTCTTCTTTATCTACTGCCATGCCTGACATGGTAAAGGTAAAAGAGGTTCTATCTTCTGAGATATTTATGTCGTATGTATTTTCTATGTTGATATGGGTTTTATCAATATCTATCATCATGGAATCTATAGATATACGGCTGTCAGTAGATATGGCAAGGGTTAAAAATTCTTGTGTTAGTTTGTTGGTTGTTTCTAACATATCTATATTATCTATGGAAGTGTCATATATTCCACTGATCTTAGGATATCTTCCGCCTCTGGAAATATCTACAAAGGGATCTTCTGGAGAAGTTAAGGCAATATCTTGTGCCAGTCGAGTAATTTGTTCTATGTCTTTTCCCAGTGCCGATGCAAATCCCTGCTTGTTTCCTACAATTACCCGCACCCCAACTCCAGAGGTTTCACCGTATGAAAGAGTTTTCAGCTTTGAGTTTTCTACATATGAGTGGGCTTTATGATTTTTAAATGTGAATATTTCCTTTTTCATGACTGTTTTCCTCCTATTTTCATGCGGGTTCTAATGTGTGGACCTCCTCCATCAACCTTGGCAGGTTGAAACTTTCCACAGTATCCTGTTCCCATGACGAGCTTAAGGTCATTTCCTACCATATCGACGTTTCTTAACACATCGAAAGCCTGCCCTGATATGGTTGCCGATTTAACGGGATAAGCAATTTTTCCACTTTTAATACGATATGCTTCACCTACCCCAAACATGAATTCTGCATTGGCATCTGCCTGCCCGCCTCCAAATGCCGTTACCATGTAGTAACCATCCTCGGTTGCCTCTATCATATCTTGCAGTGAGCTGTTTCCCGATGCTATATATGTGTTTCTCATGCGTACGATTGGCTCATCCATGTATGTCCAGGCACGACCGTTGCCTGTGTTTTCAATACCTAGTTTGGCCGAGGTAATACTGTCGGTCATGTATCCTTTTAAAATGCCATTTTCTATGATAACGGCTGGCTTGGGTAAAGAACCCTCATCGTCTACTGCTGTCCATCCAGATGCATGTAGTGCAAAATCAGGGTGGGGATGGTCAATAAGCGTAATAAGTGGAGAGGCAACTTCATTACCAAGTTTGCCTGCCATAATAGAACCTGAGAGTATGAAATCTCCCTCAACTGTATGACCCACAGCTTCATGGGCAAGTAATCCTACAAGTTCATTGCCGAGTATAACTGTGTGTGTACCACTTTCGGGATATGGTGCATGTAGATTCTGTAAAGCCACTTTTACCACCTTGATAATAGTGGTCTGGGGGTCCATACGGAGAAGATCTTTCCATCCACCGGTAATGCCGATACCTTCAGCATATTCTTCTCTATCGCCGTTTTCTTCAGCGGATACAAAGGCAATAAATTCCACGTTGGGATAGGCAGTATACACTTCTGTTCCTTCGCTATTTACAATCCACTTTTCCTCAAATATTTCTGTGTATCTAATAATAGCTGCTTTGATTCTTTGATCCTTTTTCTTAAGCATATGATTAAGCTTGAGCATTAGCTCTACCTTATCTTTTAGTGGCACTTGAAATAAATCGTTTTCTACCTTGTCTGGTATAAAAATTCCCTTCACTGGGTTGACCTGTGGTTTGATATCAGATGTTTTTCCTATAAGGCTGCTACTGTGAAAGGCTCTGTTGAGTAAATTTGTAATGTTTTGTTGGGATATCTCAGATGAGTGGGCAAATCCCCATGCCCCTTCTTTATATATTCTTATAGATAAGCCCATCTTTTCATCTACCATGTTTTCGCTGACAACACCGTTTTCCACACGAATTTTTCTAATAAATTTTCTGTGGAGCCTCACCTGTGTGTGATGCCGAGGGTGTAGGCCTTTGTATAACAATTTAAACATGTCTTTCATACACATTCCCCCTTTCTAGGGATTATTATATTGCCATATAATAATATGATTGATGAATGATTATTCACGGAGGTGGATAGTGTGAAAATTGTTAAGAATCTTGTTATCTATCTTGTGTTATTTTCTATTGCCATGGTGATGTTTTATGGCATATGGAATGGGGTTGATATTAATAAGTATTCACCTGATATTGTCTTAGACAAATGGTATACTTCAGACGGACGACCATTTCCTCTGGGTTCTGCTCTTGTTAATAATAATCAATTTAAGAAGATAGAAATTATGCACAGTTTTTCTGTATCCTCACCTGGACTTTATTACCTTGTAGTGCCCAGATTGGATGCCGGTGGAGGATATCAAGTGTATTTAGATGATGTTATGGTATCGGCCCATGATATAGGAAGTGCTAAGTATTTGAATTTATGGCATAAAACAGAGGTTTATCCTATCAGATTAACAGCAAGTAGACATACTCTACGTATTACCCTTAGATATATTCACACATATGGCTTTTCTGGTACTCCTCCTTTTATTACCCACTCTTCTTTAAATGCCTTTTCATTCCGAGATGTATTTAATTTCTGGAATGAGTGGATATATGCCTCTAGTGGTATGGTTATGCTCATCATGGGTATATTGTTCCTCATGTTGGCCTTTCTTACCGGTAGCACGATGAAAAAATATTGGTTGATAGGTGGTGCATTTATTGTTTTATCTCTTACGACGTTTGACTATGTTATGGTGAAAATTCCTATTAATTATCTTATTTTCAAAAAGGTTGTTGTGGGAGCAATGTTGATAGGTGTTGGTTTATTCTTAGAGGGCATTATATTGTTCTTGCGAGATCTGAAACGGTGGGAATATCGTTTATTCTATGGCCACTACACGTTGGCATTATTGATTACGGTGCTGAGCCCTTCCCTTTATATCTACAAAACACTTTACAACTATTATTATCTTGCCCTAATACTGATGTATGTTTACGTATTTGTTGTGTATATATTAGGTGCAAAAACTAAAATAGAACGTATAGTGTTGGGTGGTTTGGCATTTCTGGGAGCCTCTTACGTCCTTGCCATATTAGATGTTGCCGGAGTTATTACGCTTCCTGTTTTGGCAACGTCGGTTGGTTTGTTGGGTGCATCAGTGCTCAGTAGTATAGCACTGATAGCAGATTTTTCTGATGTATACGCTGAAGCACTCCGTGTCAGAAAGTTATCAGAAGAAGCCCATAGAAAGATTTCGCTCATATTAGAAGAAGTTGAGCGTGAAACGGCTTCAACGACCAGTGTGATAGAAAAATTATCTGATATTAGTAAACGTGTATCGGTTGCTTCGGAAGATATGCAAAACGTTGCCCATACTCTTTCTGATAAGACGGAGATTTTAACAGAGGCAACCACTTCTATTGCTGAAAATGTGCGCGGAATACAGACGGCGGCATCTACGCTTGCAGATAGTGCTTCTAAGTTAGCAGAATTTTCTCAGAAAATGGAAAGAGAGGTATTGGGAGATATTCAGAAACTAGATGATGTTATCAATGTATTTAGAGCGGTAGGGCAGCAAATGGAGGGTATAGATAAACTCACGCAAGAATTTATGAAGGTTTCCAGCGATGTAGAGACTATTGTCGGTGAGATAACAGGAATTGCCGATAAAACAAATCTTCTTGCCCTCAATGCAGCCATAGAGGCTGCCCGTGCAGGTGAGGCTGGAAAAGGATTTGCCGTGGTTGCCGAAGAGGTTAGAAAGCTTGCAGAGATGTCCAAAGAGTCGGCAAATAAGATTCAGTCTATAATGACAGGCCTTTCGGAATTTGCACAAGATTTGGCCAAAGATGTGAAGAGTACCAAGGAAAATCTATCAAGTGCAATAGAAAATAGTGTGGTTGTGGCATCTGGGCTTAAGGAAACTTCCGATGATGTGTCTAAGCTGGCTGCAATGTCAGATGATCTTGCCGCTGTTTCAGAGGAACTTTCTGCTTCCACATCTGAGGTGAGCACATCTATGGATAAACTTCAGGGTATTGCCGATGATATACAGGTGCTTTCCGATAAAGTTTTGACTATTGCCGATAACCAGGAAAAACTTTCAGATGAACTGATGTCCAGTGCCCAGATGTTAAAAGAAGATGTAGAGCATCTAAATAATATTCTTAGCTAACACTTTGTTATAAAGATTTATGCAGGTGATTTTGGATAAGTATTCCCTATGTGTGGTATAATTTAAGCGTGAAAAGGTGCAGGTGCACCTTAAAAACCAAAAACCCTCGAAAGGAGGAGATGTGCGACATGAGGAAGTATGTTGTTCTTCTCGTGGCCGTCGCCATTGCCCTGTCTGCAGTAGTAGCCGTTGTGCCTGCAAAGGCAGCAGGGTTTAGCGATGTGCCATCTGATTATTGGGCTTACAAGTACATTACGAGACTTGCCGATGAAGGTATAGTTACCGGTGTGGGTGGGGGTAAATATGACCCCGAGGGTAATCTTACCCGTGCAGCAATGGCCGTTATTGCTGTAAGACTTGCCGGTATTAATCCTGACAAGTATAAAAATGCAAATCCAACATTCAAGGATGTTACCGACAAGACCAAATGGTATTACAAGTGGGTCTATGCTGCACTCAAGACCGGTATCGTTAAGGGTTATCCCGATGGTACCTTCAGACCTGACAGAAACGTTACCCGTGCCGAGCTCATTGTAATGGCCGAGCGTCTTTACAAGATCGTCAACGGTGTAGATCTTGAAAAGACTGTGCTTCCTGAGATCAAGAAAAAGCCTTACTTCCCAGCCCTCCGTGCTTCTGATGAAGCTAAGTATCGCAAGCACTGGGCAGCTTATTATGCAACACTTGCTATTCTTCCACAGTATCAGCTTATCAATTGGCGTGAGCCTGGCCGTGTAATTGCCCTTGATGCACCAGCCACACGTGCCGAGATGGCATATTCCATTTATAAGGTAAAGTATCCTGTTAAGATTGGTGGTACCCTGAAGATCATTATTGAACAGGAGCCTAAGACACTGTTCTCCTTGCTTGACTCCATGGCTGCCATGACCCAGATTCTTGGTGGTACAGGTTATGGCCTCCTTGCTTCCGATTACCATGGTAACCTCTGGGCAGACCTTGCCTATGATGTGCCAACACTTGAAAATGGTCTTCTAAAGGTTGGTAAGAAAGATGCTAATGGTAACTATCAGCCTATTATGACACTCACCATGCCCAATGGTGATAAGAAGAAGATCTACATGATCACCGAATACAAACTCAGACCAGGAACCAAGTGGGCAGATGGTGCTCCTGTCACACTTGATGATATCATCTTTAACAACCTTCTCATGCTTACACCTGGTATGAGAACACCTGGTACATATCCAAATGACCACATTGCCCTGATTGAGAAGGTTGACAACCAGACCATCAGATTTTACTGGACCGAGATTAACCCATATGCTCCTATTGGTGCAGGTACAGGTATGTATCCAAAGCACTGGTTTGAGAAGAATGTACTTCACAAGACCCTTACATTCCCTGCAAAGTCTTACTTCATGACTAAGATCACAAAAGATGGAGACTATGTTGCCGATCAGTCTATACTCATTTCTAAGGACATCACCAACTTCATGGCATCTAAGGCTCAGGATATCATGGCATCCTCTTACAACGACAAGCCACTAGGCAATGGTGCATATGAGGTATCCAGATGGGCCAAAGGTCAGTCCATTGAGGAGGTAGCCAACAGAAATGCATGGCTTGGTCGTGGTCTCTTTGACAAGGTGATCTTCTCCTTCAAGTCTCCTGAGACTGCACAGAACGAGCTTCGTTCCAAGAGAGCCGATGTGGCAATCATGGTTATCAATGCTCAGGCTGCACGTGCTTTGAGAAAAGAGCAGACATTCATGAGAAATTACAATCTTATAGATATGGGTTCTGCATTCTGGGAACACTGGACAGTGAACTTTGACGATCCAAACAATATTCCTGATAATCCAACTCTTAACACACCATACAATCACCCACTCTTTAAGTATAAAGAGGTTAGACAGGCCCTTTCCTACGCACTTAACAGGAAAGAGGTTATCGACCGTGTCTACTACGGTGGAAGAATGGTATGTCACTCCTTCATCATTCCTGGCACATGGCCATACTGGAGCCCAATTGACAATATCGTAAAATATGATCCTGCTAAGGTTGAGCCACTCCTTCTCAAGGCTGGCTTCCACAAAGGTGCCGATGGTATTTGGGTGTCTCCAGAGGGCAAGAAGTTTGAGTTTACAGTTATTACAACCACCAGGTCTGACCGTAAGCAGTCTCTTGAAATCTTTGCACAGCAGCTTAAGAAGTTTGGTATCATAATGCACCCAGAGACTCAGACAGCAAGAACACTATTTGGTGAGACCATTTGGATAAGGGCATTTGATGCAACCGAATTTGCATGGGGTAGTGGTTCTGCTCTCGAGCAGGGTGGACGTTCCCTTTACTACTCTTCTCAGATTCCATCTAAGTCCAATGATTACAATGGTCAGAACCTCTCTGGTTTTAGAAATAAGGATATGGATGCAGCAATTGATATGGCATTCAAGAATGTTGACCGTAAGGCAAGACGTGAGGGTTACATCAAGATGCAGCAGGTATGGGCAGAGTGGCTACCTGAGATTCCACTATCTTGGTATGATACGCACGATGCAGTTATTAAGACACTTGAAGGCTTCGATATGAAGTTTGATGTAGGTGCCCACACATGGAATATTGAATACTGGTACAAAGAGCAGTAATATAGCTCCGTTGAACCTCTGAAGGGGGAAGGTAGCACCTTCCCCCTTTTTTTTTATTTTCCCTACCTTCTGAATCTTATTTTGCATATTACTAGAAAATATCTATATTTTTATATTCCTTTTTATGCAAGATATCATGCATTTTTAAATACTTACTTTCTACACGTGATATAATATCTGTTGAGCTATTGTCCGTTGTTGGGCAACATTATGAGGAAAGGGGTGTAGGGTAGTGTTAAATTACATCATCCGCAGGCTACTGGGGTTGATACCAACATTTATTATTATTACCCTTGTAGCATTCTTCGTACTAACGCTTATGGGTGATCCATTCCAGCAGATGAAGATGAATCCTCAAATTCCTAAAGGTCAGATTGAAAGGCTTCGTAGACAGTGGGGATTTGACCAACCATGGTTTATTCGTTATGTAAAATGGTTTATTTCTTTTATGGAAGGTAATTGGGGTCCTTCAATATCCCAAAATCCAACCGATGTTTATCATGCCGTGATGCAGCGAATACCTATTTCTCTGTATCTTGGTATTTACACGATTATTCTCCAGCTCTTAATAGCCTTACCACTTGGTATATTTACGGCTATTAAGCAGTACACTGTCTGGGATAACCTGGTTACATTCCTAGTCTTCCTTGGTCTTTCTATGCCATCGTTCTTTGCCGGCGTCTTATCCCTTTATTACTTTGCCGGTGTTTTAAAGATATTCCCCAATGGTGGTATAGGTCCAGATACTTTCTATCCCTCTGACTATACCTTTTATCAAGTATACCTTGTCAGAAGTTATTATCTAATGCTTCCCGTTGTCATTTGGGGTATACTCTTTTCCGGTGGACTTCTTAGATATGTCAGAAGTGCTATGCTTGAGGTGATGAATCAAGATTACATTCGCACAGCCCGTGCCAAAGGTCTTCCAGAGGATATTGTTATTAGAAAACATGCTCTTAAAAACACAATGGTAACGTTGGTAACCATTCTCGTGTTAATGATTCCCGGTATTATCGGTGGAGGTATTATTACAGAGCAGATATTCAATATTCGCGGTATTGGTAAACTGATGTGGACAGCACTTAATCAGCAGGATATTCCCCTTGTCATGGCAATACTTATCATACAATCTGTGCTTACGCTGTTTGCCAATCTCCTTGCTGATATCCTCTATGGTGTGATTGACCCAAGAGTCCGTTACAGCTAATGAAAGGGGTGAGAGGCTGTGGCTGAAAGAGAGACAAAGAACAAGCAAACAGAAAAGTCTTACTCATATTGGTCTATGGTTTGGCGTAGATTCCGCAGACACAAGCCTGCGGTTATCTCGCTTGTACTTCTTGTTACCATATTTTTCTTTTCCTTTTTAGGTGGCTTGGTATGGCGCATTCCACCAGATGAAACTATTCCCTATAGAGATGTCTTTCGTGATGTTATATCTCGTACTGAAAAACTTCCTTATTTTGACAAATTAAATCATCAAGTGATATCCTATGCCGAGGTTCAAAATGATGACAAGTTGATGACACTTTTATATTCTGCTCCTGAACTACAGAAACCCATTGAGAATGGTGCCCTACCTATGGGTGTTATTTTCCAGTGGTTTAAGAACTTTACCGACGATGCACAGCAGATGGCAAATCAGGCTTCTAAATATGAAGCTGGCGGTAAATCCATGGAGGAGGCTTTTTCTCCATATCTTTCGGTTATATCTGTTGTAGGCAATGAGCTTAGTATATACAATCAACTTCAAAATAACGTATATAATGTCACGTATAATGGTAAAGATTTTTCGCAGGTACTCAATGAAAACCCCCAAAATATGGATGAAGGGGCAAAAGAGTACATTGTCAATTCTGCCAATAATCTTCTTACCATTGTCCATTCCTCTATAACATTTTATGTTGAGGATATTTCATTACCATCTGAATATCAGACCTTACTTACGCAACTTCAAGGTGCAAAGGATATACAGAGTGTCAAACAAACGATTAATAATGTTGAAGAAAAGTTAAAGGCTTACAATGAGTATCTTAGTAAAGAGAATTTGTATCTTCAGTCTTATCAGAAGGCATTTGATTTTGTTGATAAGGCCCTCACATACAATCTTTATGAAAAGCAAGCTTCTATGATTGAAAAATATAAAAGGGAAAATGGATTTTATTCTGAAAAAGGTTGTGCTTTTGAAAATCCTTGTGATCTATGTCAAGGCGAAGATGCCAATAACTTATGTGAAATACCACAAGGCCAAGGGTGTTCTGATAACGTTACACCAAAGCTATGTAATTCCGATAAGTTATTTAATGGCACAGACTCAGCTCCCGCTGTCTGTGATCTCTGTGGTTATATGAGTAATAAACTTGGTAGCACTATAGACTTTAGTAGTTTTGATGCGATGAAAGATCCTTGCGTCACCAAGATATTTATGGAGAGTGTATGGAAAGGTCAGTATGTAGAGCCTATTGATAACATAGAAAAGAAGATTGCCGCATATGAAAACTTCCCTAAGTTTGGAGATCTAAAGGCACCTAAGAATATGCCATCTCTTACAGATTATAATTTTGTAAAGAATGCATATAATGGGGAAATTTCCAGAATCAATAAAGAGATTTCCTATTATAAGAAGATAAAGAGTGCTCTTAAAGACGCTGTGAAATATGCAGGTGAAGGAAAGGATGCTACTATTTCCAAACGTCTGTTTGCAAACAAGCTAAGGGAACTTTCCGGTATTGACAATGAAAATGACCCTGTTGTTAAGGAGAGAGTATATTCATTTATTAAAGATCTTGCATTCCAAGCTTGTGATTTAGAAAAGGATTGCAAGAATGTTGTAGAAGTGCTTACAGGATATATTGACAATAGCATATCTCAGAGACAAGAGGTTATATCTAATATTAAGGCAGATCTAAAAGAGTATAGAGCCACGCTGAAGGATCTTGATTACTATAAGAGTATAGTAAACAAATTAAAGGAGTCTAAACCATTTGAATCGCTCGTTCAGACTTTAAAGCCCTTGGTAGGCGATCAGAATCTTGTATCTATTATGGAAAAAGATGCACTTCCTGTTTACAAGCAGATGTTTGAAAAAGTGGAAAATGAGGTTAAGCAGAATCAGGGCCAATTTAAGTACGATGAGCTGATACTTGACGATTTCAAGGATTTTGTAGATTACTGGTCTGGTAGAGATTTTACCCTTGATAAGTCTTATTATCCCAAATTCATATTAAATCTTGCCCAAATTCTTGTGCCAAACTTTGATCAGTACTTGGAAGACTATCTAATTCAGAATGTTCCTGATTATCAAAATATGTCTTATGAGGAGCAAGAAAAGGTCAAGGCAATTTATGGTGCAGAGTATGTGAAGTCTTTACTTGCTGACAATCAACTTGCCGGTGCTATGCTGTTTGGTAAGGGAGCAAAACAGCAGTGCGAGATGGGGAATGTGGATAGTATACCAGTTAAGCAGCTGACAGCTATCTACAACTCTCCACTGGTTGAACGTTTGAGGACAATGAGAAGTGAGCTATACGGGAGTACCCAAGATAATACATCTAATGGTTGTCCTGCGATTACTGACCTTGATTACATTTACTATGCATATAACCAGTTTGCCTCCTTCAAGTCTACTGTGGGTAGTTTTGGCACGGAGCTGGAGTTTAAGGCTCATACATATGGAAAGCTATACTACGGCTACGGAAAGGCATGGTATGATGTTGCCGGAATTAAGGGAGAAGATAAGAGAGAGGCTTTGGCAAATCTTGTTGAGTTCCCGCACCTTCCCATGTTCTCCAAAGGTCATCCACTGGGTACCGATGACAAGGGTAGAGATGTATTGGCAAGGTTGATATTTGGTGGTCAGGTCTCGCTGATGGTTGGTATATTGGCAGTTCTTATCTCCATTAGTGTGGGAACGGTTATCGGTATTACCTCTGGTTTCTACGGTGGATGGTGGGACAACCTATCAATGCGTTTTGTTGATATCATGATGAATATTCCATCACTACCACTATTGCTTGCCCTGTCACAGGCATTGAGGAAATTCTCCAATTTCTTCTCAGAAACCCTACATATGGGAGCCATTGGTGGTGCCATGCCAATAGCTATCGTCCTTGCAATATGGTCTTGGATGGGTCTTGCCCGTCTTGTCAGAGGTCAAGTCTTGTCTGTTAAAGAGCAGCAGTATGTGGAGGCAGCTCGTGCTATTGGTACTCCAAATAGTAGAATTATGTTTAAGCATATACTTCCCAATGTCTCAGCAGCTATTATCGTTGCGGCTACACTTCAAGTCGGTGGTGCAATGCTTTCTGAGGCATCACTGTCATTCTTGGGCTTTGGTGTTCAGCCACCGGCCACTTCATGGGGTCAGATGCTTCAGAATGCAACCCAGATATTCCAGATACCTGGTTATATGTATCTAATCATACTTCCTGGTACGCTTCTATTCCTAACTGTTTTGGCATTTAACTTCCTTGGTGACGGTCTACGAGATGCTCTTGACCCAAGGATGAAACTCTAATGAGGGGAGTGGAAAGGGATGACTGAGACAAAGAGACCATTGTTAAAAGTGCGTGATCTCAGAACGTATTTCCATACAGAAGATGGTATTGT
>CAZATH010000018.1:0-14801 GCA_964487995.1 uncultured bacterium | reverse complement strand
TGTTTGCGTCTCATAGCATTGTGGAACTAGACAGTTTTGTAACATATCTTATGGGATTTGCCCCTACCGAGATAGGCTATTTGTATGCCCTTTATAAGATGGGATATGGTGATATATATTTTAGAGATATCGACGTTTTAGGTTATACTGATTTGGAAAATGTAAAAACACAATTTAAACCCCACCGAGAATACTCTCTTATGAGAAGGTGGCTTGATACGGCTTACCAAGATTTGCTTTCTAAGTTAACCTCTAAAGAATTTTCCGAATAATCCCCCTTTTTTTGGTGTAAGGTCTACTTTAATTGGCTTGTTGTAGGTAGATGCTATTTGTTGGACTGATGTAGTTGTCATATCACTTAGAACAAAGGATATGTAAGCGTCTGTCCACGACTTTATATATCTGTTTTTTAGTAGGTATTCCAATTTACCCCTTAGTAGGGATTGAAAGATGCCTTGCTCTACAGGTAATTCCATAAACATCATGATATCTTTAGCTTTATATCTAGAGATTCTAGAAAGTGGTGCAGGTATAAGACCTACTGCTCCATTGATACCTATTGATTGGATAGCTATATCAAAGGTTTCTTCGGTTTCTAATATGGTTATTTTACCTGGAAATAGAAACCTATGTAGTTCTGGAGGATGATTATCAAGCTCTAGAGGGGTTGTTTTGATACTTATCTTTGTTATATTTCCCTCGTTTAGGGAGATGATACCTGTAAGAAAAAAGCTCTTTTGATTATTTACCGACGTTACTATAACATCGCAATCTACACCAGTTTTGATGAAATCTTTACCTACTTCTGGAATGAGAGTGATGTTATATACGTCTATAACATGAGCTTTTCCCATAAACGCACCATGCCATTTATCGTTAGTGTAGGAAACGAAAACAGGATCACCTTTAGCTATGACATCATACCATGGACTCATCTATAACCCTCCTTTCTGAATATATTCTACAAAGTTTTACATGAATTTGCGTATCTTTTTGTTATCTATTTCCTTTCGTGAAAATAATTTGCTTTTTAGTTTAGGCGGTATATCTTTTGTGCTAATTGTGGTGTTGTTTTTGAGCAATCTTATCAAAAGCTCATGTTTTTCTTCTTCTGTAAGTTCATTGAGATAAGGAAGTATATCTTTTGTCCACACCTTTTCTTCTATTATTTCAGGAGGGGCCTCTGAGGGATTAATAATTTTTTTTAGTGAGATATGTTTATCTATTAGTTTTTGGGCCATTACATCCAATTTATTTGCCAGAGATTTGATTTCGTTCCCGAGCTTTCTATATTGATATGCATGCTCAAGTTGACCAGATAAAGTAAGTATCTTTCCAACAATGGTGCTTTCTTTATTGAGTCGGAAATACAGAGGACAACGAAATTTGTATTCACATAGACTGCAGGAGGAAGATGGATTGGGAATTGGACGAAGCTTGCTTTTTTCAATTAACTGTTTAACCATGTCTTCTATTGTTCCAATATCTTTTTCAGAGACTACTCCTTTTACAACTTTGGGCTTTTCTTCACCAAGATAAACATCTACAACTTCTATGGGAGGTCTCATGATGTTTAATTTGTATGTTAGATAAGCATATATTTGGAGTTGCAATCTATGTTCTTCTGCTGTAAATGTACCAGTTTTCCAATCTAAAATTGTATTACCGTATCCTAAGTCCAATACGCCAACTATAATGGTAGAGTGATCTGTTAATAGTAATTCAAGTTTCTCTTCTACCATGACGTTATTGGAGTTAATTCCAAGGTTTATATAGTAATTGAGCGCACTGCTTACCATCCTTTCAGCTTCCAAACGAAAGGCTTTGTCAGTCATCATGCTCTTTATTAAGGAGTTATTTTCATTATTGGCAGAAAGGTATAAAAGTCTCTCTATAGAAATATTGGAATAGCCAGATAAGATAGATCTGATGCCTTCGGCAATGGCTCCGTGAACCCACGTGCCAAAAGATGCCGATAAAGAAGTATTATCCAAGGGGTATATGCTTGATAGATAGATATACATTGGACATTTTTTGGTTAATGTCGTTACCGATAATCTTTTCACCATGTCTTTATTATATCCTACTTGTCAATAAAGATTACACATGATATAATACCTTTGCGTCGGAGAGGTGTCCGAGCGGCCGAAGGAACCCGCCTGGAAAGCGGGTGAGGGTTAACCGCCCTCCGAGGGTTCAAATCCCTCCCTCTCCGCCATTTTTCATTTTGCCCCTTAATGGGGTAGGACCACTGCAAGGGTAGGGTGCTGAACCCCGCCAGGCCCGAAAGGGAGCAACGGTAGGCACCTGAACCCTGTGCCGGTGGTATCCTGCCCCATTAAGGGGTTTTCTTTTTTCTACGTCGTTTGATATTTAGAAGTAGCATATAACTTTGTATTGACGATGCGAATATGCCAATGGCAACGGCTATCAATATAATAGGACCTACTATTGGATGATTCTCAACTAACTTGTCTACTAATTGATATATGTTCATTCTTTGCTTTCTCCTTCTGTATTTTCTTGTTTTTTATCAGAGGTTTCATCTTCTGATTTTAACTTTTCCACTATTTCTTTTAACTGTTGTGTTTGAGGTTTCGTATAATCTTTGCCATTGGTAATGGGTTCAGCTAATTCTGGCTCTGTTTTTTCTTTGCCACTGGTATGGGTATGATTTGTGTTATTGTTTGAGGATTCTATATCATTATTGTCTACATCAGAAAAATCACCGTCTTTTGTGCCCACTTTCTCTATATGGGAGAGAATTGTTTCAGTTGCTTTGGATAACATGTCATCTACGTGGTTATGCTTTCTTGTGATTTTGGACGATATATTTACTTTAGAAAGTAGCTTTTTTACTTTATTTATGAATAATTTTGCCATTGAAACTACTGAGGTGATGATGATTTTAAAGGCAAACTTTCCTTTCTTGTTATGCTTGTTTTTAATTTTTTCTTCTTGAGTGCCTTGGATGTTCACCTTGTTATCTGCCTTGCGCGATATTGTTATGTTACCAATCAAATGTTTGAATTGTTTAATTAGATTTACTATATGGTGTTTTATATTGATAAAAGTTAGAAATAATAGTGCGATAAGCGAAAACATGATTACTATTCCTATAGCCAATCCAAAGTAAAATTTCATCTTTGATGTTTGTGAAGCCGTTAATGTTAAGGAACTAGTAGTTGGCGTAGTTGTAGAATTTTCAAATGTTAGTAGAGTATTGTCATCAATGGGGGATGTCAACATGGGAATTCCTATACCACCTATGTGTAGTTTCAGCTTGTCATTTTCTGTTTGAACGTTGATTTTAGGGAATAATACCGTTGTGGATGGGTTGGTGTAATCTAGTATTTCTAATGCGCTAATGAGCTTTTGCCTATCACTTGTGATGCCTTCTGATAGTTTTAAGAAAAAGTTGGGATAATTCCATCGGCAGTAGGGAAAGTCTGGAGAAGCTAAAGTGTAAGGAGAGGTGCTGCCGGCAATAGGTATCAGCACCATATTGCTTGGGTAAGGGTTGGATATTATTTTGTGATATGGAAGGGCTTCTATCTTGACATTTATACCCATTTTTTTCCATTGATATATGATTTGTTCTGCCATTTTAAGAAGATTGGGGGTTGTATAAAGGATCAGATGTTTAAACTGTTTGATGTCTATGTTGTAGTTATTGATGAACTCCGAGTAATTAAATACTTTTCTGTCGATATGGAGGCTGGAATGGCATAAGGTACTGCGAATTAGACAAGGGGTACCTGCGGTACCTGTAGTAGAGAAATTATCATAGGGTATTGTTGATATAAGTAGATAGCGATAGGGCCATGTTTTAAAAGGTGTTGCTGTCGTGTTAAATACCAACCTGATGGAAAGGTTGTATTGTTGGAAGCCAATGGATGAGGGGTATGTAATAAGATTACCTGTGTTTTTATTTGTGGTAAATATAATATGATCTCCATAGGGAATATGACCTTTGTAAAATGGGTTTTTTTCAAGTGTAATTTGGTTGCTATCCATACTCTTGATAAAATACATGCCACTTCCATAGGTCGGTATCTTATCTTTGGAGTAAGTGGGGAATATAAATATATTTGATGTAACATCACGTGCGAAATTTTTATCTGGTTTGAAAAGTTTGAATATTACTGTGTTGTTAGAGGCAGTTTGAACGGCTTTTATATTGCTAATAAGAAGCCATATGGTTGCGCCTTGCCTTTGGTATATGGGCATGTTTAGAAGCGTTTGGTATGTGTGCACGACATCTGTAGCAGTGAGTTTTTTACCGTCTTTCCAAAATATATGATCTCTAATTTTGAATTTCCACGTAGTACCCGAAGCTGTCCAACTCTCTGCAATTATGGGGTATACCTTTCCGTTTTCATGCCACGTTAATGTTTGCCAAATCAATGATGCAATCCAAAAGTTTGAAGGTTCTTCAATAATAAATGGATTGGGAGCACTGATATCATTAATGTTGATAGTGAGCACACTTTTGGCATTAGTATACAAAAAACCATACGGTTGTATGGTAATTATAAGTACAATTAGAGTAATTAATAATAGGACAATCTTTTTCATGAAATCACCCTTTCTTTTTCCATACAAATTGGATATGCTGGGCGTTGCCTATAAAGTAAAAATTCCTGTTAAGAGACCATTCTATACTGATTGCTTTATTGATATTTTCAATTTTATCTTGTTCAGAAAAAGCAGCAAGCTTGAATATCATGTCAATATGTTCAAATTCATACTGGTTTGCTATTTGGGTAAGTTCCTCAGGTTTAAAAGTTTTCGAGAAAAAGTAAAAGTTCGTATCGCCTACAGGTGCAACATGTGATTTTTGAAAATTTATAATGTCTTGATACGTGCCATATTTCATAATATCTGTTAGAAAATAGTAAAAGTTATCAACTGATGCAATGAATATGCCTTTAGGTTTTAATATTCTATAGACTTCACGTAAAGCTTGTTCTGTGTTTTCTGCGTAGCTAAGGACATCCCCCATAGCTATAACCATGTCAAAGGAATTATTTTCTTTGGGAATGTTCTCGATGGTAGCTTGTATTACTGGGATATGTGGATTTCTTTGCTTAAAGGTTGATATCATTAGTGGAGCGGGTTCAATAGCACACATCACAACATCGTGTTGGCTAATAGTTTGTGAATATTTGCCAGAGCCTGCTCCTATATCAAGAATTTTCATTTTTGGTTTAATAAATGTTGCTATGTGTTGTATAGATATCTGAAATTCTACCTGCCAATATGGTGTGTTGTATTCCTTATCGTAACCATTTTGTGCTTTCTTATTATAGTATTCTATGGCACTAACATTTTTCATACATGAATACCCCTTTCCTTAATATGGTATCTAAAAATCAGATAAATTGAAAGGAGTTGAGACTATGGCAGTTGCATCTTATAAAAAGTTGCAGATTTTGTTTCGCAGAGGGGTAGGGCTTGATATTGATAAAAGCAAGGCAGAAAGAATTATCAAACATACGGAAAGGGTTTTAAGAGATATGTTTGATATCGCCATGGAAAAGACCGAGAGAAGAAAAGGAGAAGAGGTCATATTAGATGATGTTCCAATCACTAAAGGTATACGAGAATACATAAAAAAGTTTGAGGAGTTGCAAGAAAAAATTGATATCGAGCCTATTTTGGCTTATCTAAGGCTTGGCAAATGGATTCCGCTTTCTCAAGAGGTGGTTGATATTTTACCTGAGCTGGTTGGGACACTTCTTTTACTTTCTGGGAGAGTAATTAAAACTATTTCTGAAGATACCAGGAAACCTGCTGCTGCAGAGGTTGAAAAAGCTTTAGCCGCTATTGATTTGATTTTATAAGGAGGGATTGTCGATGAAGCGTAAAATGTGGGTGGATCCTGAAATATTATCTGAAAAAGAAGAAATGGCTTTGGGAACTTTGGTTTTTGAAACCCTGGGCCAGCCTGAAAAGGCTAGAGAATATAATGTTAAACTTCTTAAACGTTTAGGAATAGATATTCTCTATGGTATGAAGGGTGGGGAAATGACTTATTTTTCGGCTCCCTCAAGTGATATGCATAAACCGGGAGATGTTTATCAAGATGAAGAAGGGATTTCATATGAAGTAAAGGCCATTGTGGAGGAACTTCCTAAAAATAGTAAATTGTGGGCACATATAGAAGGCTATCATGGAATAGCTTATTTAGTAGTAGAACTTGTTGTGGAAGATGATAATTTGGAGGATTCCCAAGTAATAGAAGTTGTAAGGACTCCTGCCGCAAGTTTGCTCTTGGCTTTCTTTAAAAAGAATAAGTGGACTCATTTGATAGAAGCATTTTCCAGTGTAGGTATCACATTGTCTCTTGAAAGATCTCGAGGAAGTAAAGGTAGACTTCATACATTTGAGGAATTGCCTGCCGTTGTGAGAAGATTTCTTAGGGAGGCTAGGAAGCTAGAAAAGAAATTGGGGTATGGGAGGATAGAATTTGCATATCTTGGTGAAAACAAGGATGGTAATATACGATACAAGATGAGATGGATGCTTCCTACCGTAGCTATGTTTGATAAGAATATTGCCGAAAAAGCAGACAAGATATTGAGTTTTTTGAAATAAGCTAAAATTTCTAATAAGATAATAAAAGAGAAAGTGGGGAGATATCCCCACTTTTTTCTTTTTGTAGTTAAAATGATAGATGTTCTATGAATGGGAGGGATGTCATGTGAGAATAGCGATATTGGGTAGTGGTGCACGGGAACACGCTATTGCTTATACTTTCAAAGAACATGGTTATGATGTGTGTGTTATTCCCGGTAATGACGGTATGAAACTTACCGGTATTCCAGTAATAAAAATTGATGTTAATAATATATTACATTTTGTAGATACAGTAGTTGATTTAGCACCAGATATTGTGGTTGTAGGTCCAACGGAATATATGGTAGCTGGTATTGTGGATAGGCTGTTAGAAAATGGAATAAAGGTTATTGGGGCTACCCAAAAAGCTTCTTTGCTGGAATCTGATAAGGTAGTAGCTAAAGAATTCATGGAGAGACATGGTATTCCAACTGCTCGTTTTAGAATTGTGCATACACTTTCTCAACTTGAGAGGGCGCTTAAATCATTTTCTCCACCCTATGTTGTTAAGGTTCCTACTCTTCAGGGAGGAAAAGGTTCTTTTATATTGCCATCTTTGTCAGAAGCTTTAGAAATTGGTGGAAAGATAATTACATCGGGTTTTAGAGGGATGTTAAGCGATGGATTGGTGGTAGAGGAGTATTTAAACGGTGAAGAGTATGCTGTGCAGATACTTATCAGTTCCGGAGAATATATTATCTTGCCTATGGTATGGGAATATCAACGTCTATACGATGGAGGCAGGGGGCCAAATACAGGTGGAATGGGTGCTGTTGCTCCTATTCGTATACATAATGAGGTATTTCGTTCTATAAAAGTATTGGTTGATAAAACTGTTAAAGCTATGCTTAAAGAGGGTATTGCCTATGAAGGCTTTTTATATTTAGGGGTAATGATAACACGAGATGGTGCAAAGGTTCTTGAGTATAACGTTAGATTGGGAGATCCTGAAACAGAAGTCTTGATTCCCTTGGATAAAGAAGGCTTTATTAGAATGATAAAAGATACTGCATTTGGACGATTGCCTGATGTCTTGCATCCTAAAAACGTATCTGTTGCCGTTTCACTTGTATCAGAGGGAGCCCCTTATGGTTATACTCGATCCATTATTAGGTTAAATGACTATAGAGATGTATTTTTTGACCATGTTACTAAAATAGACAACAACCTGTGGGTGTCAGGATGGCGTCCTCTTATTGCTGTTGGTATTGGCCAGAGTTATGAAGAGGCCGCTATGGAAGTTTATCGCAGAATTCAGAATATTTCTTTTGATGGTATGATATATAGAAAGGATATTGCTGCTGAATTGTTATAAGAGATATGTTAAAGAGGTTGAAAAAGCTGGAGTTTATGATATAATAATCCTTCGCATGGTAGGTATGCCATGTGTTTGTTTTTATATTTTGACTTAGAGGGGTGATGGGGCTTGGAAATGGTAAAGCGAATTACAATTGAAGAGCTTATTGGAAAGACAGAAGTAACGAAGGTTCCCAACTGGAAGTATCCCGATTTTTTAGAGATTCAGCGAAAGTCTTTCAATGACTTTATCAAAAAAGTTGTGATGGGAGAAGAGAATGAGGGAAAAGAGAATGAAATACCCAAGATCCAATGGGGGTGGTTTGAGAGATTACTTAAGAGATTTTCTCCTATAGAGTATGGTAAGTGGCGTTTAGAGTTTATAGATTTTGCCTTTGAAGATATAAAGGTTAAGATTGCAGGTGAAGAAAGGGTACTGGATCCTGAAGAATGCAGATATCAGGGAAGAGATTATGCTAAAGCTATTAGATTAAAAACCCGTATTACCAATCTTGAAACAGGTGAGAGTAGAGAAGATTGGGTTAATATGGGAACATTGCCTTGGATGACCGAGAGGGCTACATTTATTGTCAATGGTGTCGAGAGAGTTATTGTTAATCAGATTATCAGAAGTCCGGGCATATATCTGCAAACTGGAGAGAGAGAGTGGCTTGCCAGTTTGATTCCAGAAACGGGGACATGGGTAGATGTTTCTCTTAAGGAACGAAAGCAAGGCAATACCAGTCGGACAAGGTTTACCATTACCCTTGATAGAAAATATAAAAACATTCCTGTTTCTCTTTTTATGAGGGCATTTGGATATGTATCTGATTTTGCTATTAAGGAGCGTCTTATGAAGACATTGGATTCCATCGAGGATCCGGCCATGAAGGGGACCATAGAGCATATTCTTCAAACTAACATGGAACAAGATCATATTCATGAGATTTGGAATATTCCTTCAATTTACGATAGATTGGTGAAGATTTTATCGGGAGCAGAAGTTGTCTCAGATGTGTCTTCTTCCCATTATGCCATACCTGCTGGCACTGTGCTCGATGAAAGACTTCTAAGAAAGTTTCTCGAGCATATTTTATCTGAACAGATTAAAACTGGTATGTTTAAGTTAACAGTCAAAGTGCCGGTAAAGAATCTTAGGGAGATAAGGGTATCGGATTTGGTGGGATGGCGTGTTGTAAAGGATGTTATTGCTGGCTTTGTTCCTGGAATTCCTGTTCCAGTGCCACCGGAGGGATGTTTTACCGCTTTTGCAAACGATAACTTTGTATTTGTATGTGAAGATGGGGTTGTAGATGTGGTTAAAGGAGATTATGTCTTTGAAATTCCCGATGACGAAGAAGTAGGCTATGAGATTATGGTGGATGGAATTTATGATGAGGCAGGCAATAAGGTATTTGCCTTTACAAGGGTAGAAATGGATACTGCTATGATTTCACAGGGATGTAATTATTTCTTTAATCCGGAAGATCAAAGTATATATGTTAAGTGTGGTGAAAAGGTTATTAATGCCGAAACAGGAGAAAAAATAGAAATTGGTTCTAATGTTATATGGCAGGCAGGTGAGTTAAAAGAAGAGGATATCAAGAGATTCGAGGAGATTGTTGTTAAGAGCGGTAATGTTGAGCACATATATTTAGAGGTACCATGGGAACATATTGTTAGTGATGCTGCGTATATATCTATTTATTCTCTTCTGAATATAACAACTACAGCTGAAATGACTCATCCTCGTGAGGCTAAGGAGAGAGTTAGAAGATTTTTATTTGATCCTCAACGAAACTATCTAGGAGAGGTTGCCCTCTACAGGATAGCAAGACGTTTTGGGCATGAGATAAAAGAGAATCTAACAGAAGAAGATTTAGTTGAGATGTTCTCCTTGCCTTTAAAACTTTATGCAGGTTTAGAGAAGCCTGATGATATCGATCATCTAGGTAATAGAAGAGTAAGAGCGGTAGGAGAGCTGATATATACCAGCCTTATCCAAGGTTTCAAAGTTCTTGTCAATAGAGTGGTTAGGGATAATATGCTTTCTTATACAGAAGATGCTATTCCCAAGCCTTCTCGTTTTCTATCATATAGACCCCTTCAGAAGCAGTTAAAACTATTTTTCCAGGGTCAACTTGCCCATCTTTTAGATGATACCAACCCACTTGCTTCCTTGACCCATAAGAGACGTGTTACTGCCTTAGGTCCTGGCGGTATACCAAGGCAAATGGCTAAAGGAGAAGTTCGTAATATCCATCCAAGTCATTATGGAAGATTGTGTCCAATTGAAACCCCTGAAGGTCAAAATATCGGTCTGATTAATTCTCTGGCACTTTATGCACGTCTAAACGAATATGGTTTTATTGTTGAACCATATCGTAAAGTGAAAAATGGGGTTGTATTAGATGGTGATGAAAATATTGTATGGTTAGATGCACTTGAGGAAGAAGAAGAATATATTGCTCCATCAGATGTAGATGTGAAGAAAGTAGATGGGGGATGGGAGATTGTTCCCGATGTTGTGGTTGTGAGACATAAGGGTAAGTGGGTAGAAGTTCCTAAAGAGCAAGTAACTTTAATGGACGCGGGAGCTAATCAGATGTTCTCGGTGACTACCTCACTGATTCCTTTTGTTAACCATAACGATACCAACCGTGCCTTGATGGGATCTAACATGCAGAGACAGGCTGTTCCATTGATTAAACCCACTGCTCCCAGGGTTGGAACTGGTCTTGAAAGGAAAGTGGCAATGGAATCTGGAGCTGCCATTGTCTTTAAACCAGAAAGATATCCAGATTCTGTTGCATATGTTGAATATGCCGATAGTAAGAGAATCGTTTATAGGGAAGTACCCTCTGATATAGTGGATGTGTCGGAATGTGATGAGATTACATGTCCTAAGAGAGAGATTATTCTAACGACATTTAGAAGAAATAACAAAGATACGGCTACTCACTATAGACCATCGGTGAGAAAGGGAGATGTTGTGCTGCCTGGTGGTGTTTTGGCAGATAGTCTTCATTCTCAGAATGGCGAACTTGCACTTGGTAAAAATCTGCTTGTTGCCTTCATGCCTTGGGAAGGTTATAACTATGAAGATGCTATTTTAATCAGTAGAAGATTGGTAAGAGATGATGAGCTTACATCGATATTTATTGATGAATATACCGTTGAAGCTAGAAGAATATCTACAGGTTCTAGAAGATCTCGTAAGGGATCTTCGGTGATGGTGGAAGAGATTACCCGTGATGTGCCGGGACTTTCCGATGAAGAAAAAAGAGATTTGGGAGAAGATGGTATTGTACGTATAGGTGCATGGGTTGAACCGGGTAGTATTCTTGTAGGAAAAGTTACCCCTCAACCTGATGAAAAGGAAGAAGCCGAGGTAAAACTCCTTGCCCATATCTTTGGAGAGAAAATTGGCAGAGTGAAAAATACATCTCTTAGAATGCCGCCTGGTGAAAGAGGTGTTGTTATCGATGTAAAAGTTTTTGAAGAGGATAAAGGTTATGATCTTCCTGCAGATGTTGTTAAAGTCGTAAAAGTTTATGTTGCCCAGAAGCGCAAGATAAAAGAGGGAGATAAATTGGCTGGTCGTTATGGAAACAAGGGTGTTGTGGCCCGCATATTACCTGAGGAAGATATGCCATATCTTCCTGATGGTACTCCAGTAGATGTTGTACTCAATCCTCTTGGTGTTCCTTCTCGAATGAACTTTGGTCAAGTATTAGAGACTCATCTTGGTTTGGTAGCAAGGTTATTGGGAATAAATATAGAGATTCCTACATTTAAGAGTCCTTCGATGGAGGATATGTGGAAAGCCATAGAACTTGCCAATGAAAAGATGAAGGAGAAATATGGTATTACCATGAGCTCTCTGGGTAAATTTGTGCTTTATGATGGTCGAACAGGTTTGCCTTTTGAGAGAGAGGTTATGGTTGGTGAAATGCACATACTTAAGTTGATTCATATGGTGGATGATAAGATGCATGCTAGGGCAACAGGTCCTTACGCCCTTATTACACAGCAACCACTTGGAGGTAAGGCCCATTTCGGAGGACAACGTGTTGGTGAAATGGAAGTATGGGCTCTTGAGGCATATGGTGCTGCTTATACACTTCAGGAAATGCTTACCATTAAATCTGACGATGTAGAAGGAAGAAAGAAAGCATACGATGCCATTGTAAATGGTAAGCCCATTGAGGAAATGGGTGAACCAGAGTCTTTTAGAGTCCTTGTCAAAGAGCTTCAGGGATTGGCTCTTGCCGTTGAAGAGATACAGTTCCATAAAGGTAAGCAGCAGCCCAAAATTGGGGCTGATGAGCAGATAGAAGAATAAATAAGGGGTGAGGATGCCTATGGATAGAATAAAGAAAAAGAGAGTTCGTAAATTCGATGCCTTAAAGATAAGATTAGCTTCACCAGACGATATTTTGAAGTGGTCTCATGGTGAAGTTACTCAGGCTGAAACGATTAACTATAGAACATATCTTCCAGAGGAAGGTGGTTTGTTTTCTCAACGGATATTTGGACCAATAAAAGATTATGAATGTGCCTGTGGAAAGTATAAGGGAAAGAAATATGAGAATGTTGTGTGCGAAAATTGTGGAGTAAAAGTTACCACCTCCAAGGTCAGACGTGAATGGATGGGGCATATTACACTTAATGCACCTGTAGCTCATCGTTGGTATTATGGCAAGTCACCATATCCACTACCTAGATTATTGGGATTGAAATATCCAGAAGTTAAAGATATTGTCTATCTCAATTTAAATCTTGTTGCTGATGACGGTGGTCCCTTTGTTCCTGCTGGTGTAATTGTAGATGGTGAAGGGGAACTCAAGGTAAAAAATTGGTTTATTAATTTTTCACGTTCCTTAGATGAAATTAAAAATTCTTCCCGTATACCTGCAAATATACCACGTGTGAAGAAAGAACTCAAAGAGAAAGTTGTAATAAAGGGAGAGCCTAGGTTTTTGGCTGGTCCCAAGGCCATTGAGGCTGTGTTTTCTATGATATACGAAGAAAATTATCCTGTTAAGATATATGTGGATCTTTCTCAGGTTTGGAAGGCACGTCAGAGACTTCGTGAGAAAGTTGAAAACTTCTTTACAGCCTTCTTAAAGATAAGCAAGAGTGATATTAAGGATATTATTAATGGTGAAAAGAAAATTTTTCTTGCAGATAATGATATGGAAATTATTGATAAGGATAAGTATCTTCTCCTGACCACATCAGATCAGCAGAAGGCATTTGATGGTTATAAAGCGTTTGCAGCAGCTCTTTTAACAGATTATCTCTCAGGTGGCAACAGGTTGGCAGAGTTTGCGGAGATTGTTTCTAGAATTCCAAACAGATATGGAAGATGGGAAAGACTCAGTGGTAGAGGACAAGATGTAGGGTTATCTCGAGAGAGATGGTATCCCAACGAAGATTCTCTTGCTTCTTTAAATATGCTGAGTGTATTTCTTCCCAAACTAATCATTGCTATTGATAGTAAGGATCGCATGGTATACAAATGGACAGAAGAAGAATACATAAGGGCTTATCTTGATGACTATGAGGGCAGGTATGAATATTTTGTTAGTCCTGATGATGCAGAGCGGTATTTGAAGAGTATTTCTAAGGGTATTGATGATGCAGAGCTACCTGTTATTGACATTACCGAGGAAGAAGGAGCTATTTTATTTGAGCAACCTAGAATCCAAGTTTCTGACATTAGGATAAATATTACCGGTCTTGATGTTCTCACCGATGATGTGGCAAAGAATATTAAGAGAATTATGGGTCCAGAATTTAAGTTTGGAATGGGAGCAGAAATTGTTCAACAGGTCTTGGAAAAGGATTTTGACAATCAGGGTAATCAGCTAAAACTATGGGTAGAGTATCTTAAACATTTGGAAAGGGTAGTTACCAGTGACTCTCAGAGGAGAAATATTGTTAGACGATTAAGTGTTATGGAATCCTTCCTACATTCGGAGTCACGTCCTGTATGGATGATTCTTACAGTTATTCCTGTGATTCCACCAGAACTCAGGCCCATCATTCCCCTTGAGGGAGGAAGATTTGCCACTTCTGAACTTAATGATCTCTACAGAAGGGTTATTAACAGGAATAATCGTTTGAAGAAGATGATGGATAAACGTGCTCCCGAAATTATTTTGAAGAATGAAAAGAGACTCTTGCAAGATGCGGTAGATGCTTTGCTTGATAATAGTGGTAAAGAGAAGCCTGTTACCGACTCTTCAGGTAGACCATTGAAATCACTGACGGATATTCTGGTAAAGAAAGAAGGACGTTTTAGAAAGAATCTCTTGGGTAAACGAGTTGATTATTCAGGTCGTAGTGTTATTGTTATTGGTCCAGAACTGGAACTTGATCAATGTGGTCTTCCTAAAGAAATGGCAGTAGAGCTGTTTAAACCATTTCTTATTAATAGATTGATAAAGAAAGGTGTGGCGGAAACTTTTAAAGAAGCTAGAGAGTTTATTGATAAACGAGATGATAGAATTTTTGATGCCTTAGAAGAAGTTGTGAAGGATCATTATGTATTGTTAAATAGAGCTCCTACCCTTCACAGACCTTCTATTGAAGCATTTAGACCTGTACTGGTTGATATGAAGGCTATATCTATTCCAGCTATGGTATGTCCTCCATTCAACGCAGACTTTGATGGAGACCAAATGGCCGTTCACGTGCCCCTTAGCGATCAAGCCCAGGCAGAAGCAAGACTCATTATGGCATCCTCACTGAACTTTATTTCTCCCGCAAATGGTACACCTCTTGCGGCACCATCCCAGGATATGGTGCTTGGCAACTATTATCTGACTATGCCATTTGAGGGAGTAAAAGGAGAAGGTAGTGTTATATCCTCTGTT
>CAZATH010000017.1:0-14918 GCA_964487995.1 uncultured bacterium | reverse complement strand
ATACTACGGTTTAAAGAAGGCATGTCTATAAAGGAAGTGGCTAAAAATATGAATCGATCAGTGGCAGGTATCAAGAGTTTACAATATCGTGCCATCAAAAGACTCAGGAGGATGATAGACGGTGAAGGACAAAGTAGCAGATATTATTATTGAAAAAAGATTAAGGGGACAGGATATACCTTTTTGGATTAAATGGTTTTTTCCAGATGTGGTAAAAGAAGTAGATCCTATTGTAAGAATGCTAAAGGGAGATAAGGAAATAAAGAAAAAGGAAAGTGCACCCGCTTACAAGTGGGCATATGCTCTCGCAGTAGTAATAATTACTTCACTCATGGCTCTAACTCCTTTTGTCTATCCTGTAAGAAATCATTCTCCAAAAGAGGAGGTGAAAGTGTACAATATGTCTAATAGTAGTAAAGAAACTCCTAAAAAAACGCTTATTCAAGAAACTGCCACTACACCAACAACATCATCGGTATCCATAGAAGAGAAATTTAAAAACAACAAGATAAAACCTTTACCCAAGTGCAAACCGGGGGAAAAGTGTATCACAGATCCCGTTATACCACCACCAGAAGATCAATAAGATAGTGTAATATCGCTTCTTCTTTTCTTGAGTGAATATATTAGCTTTTCCATTTCTTTAGCAGAAAGTGTATTTAAAAGGTCACCCCTTTCTGCCCATCCTCTTCGGGCCGTATGAACTCCATACACCATATTATGCAGTTGCATTGTGGCATGAGAATCAGTGCCTATATATAGCGTTATTCCAAGTTTTTTCGCCTTAAACACATTTGGTCCATTCAAGTCAAGACGGTTAGGATAAGAGTTAATTTCCATAAACATACCACTTTCATTAGCCATTGTCAGTAGCAAATCCATATCAAGATCCATAGGAGGTCTAACACCACCCAGCAGTCTACCTGTAGGATGACCGATACTATCTATTTGCCCAGAGCTTATAGCCTTCTGATAACGTTCCATAATCTTATCTTTACTACCATCCAGTCCTGAGTGAATACTCCCTATGACAAAATCCATATCAGGATGAGATATCATCACACTCCCATCTGCCATAATATTGGCTTCTATCCCCACAAATATGCGGATACCTATTTCTTTCTCTACCCGTTTTGCCTCCTCATATTCCTCTTGCCACGTCTCAAAATCTACTCCTCCGACAACTCCTAAACCTATGGCATGGTCCGTAACAACAATCCACTCATAGCCCATTTCCTTGGCTGCTACAGCCATCTCTCTTATAGAATTAGCACCATCGCTATACGTAGTATGCATGTGGATATCACCTTTGATATCTTTTTCTTCTACCAAATTAGGCAACTTTCCCTTCAGTGCCTTGTCTATTTCTCCCATATCTTCGCGAAGCTCTGGTGGTATCCATTCCATACCCAAAGCGTGGTATATTTCCTCTTCACTTTCACCTGCAATCTTTTTACCCGTATTTTCATCAAAAAGTCCGTATTCGTTAAGTTTCATGCCCTTAGATATTGCCAACTCCCTTAGCCGTATATTATGAGCCTTTGAACCTGTAAAATACTGAAGAGCCGCCCCCCAGCTATCTGTCGGAACAACCCGCAAGTCGACCTGCACACCAGAAGATGTAACAATACTACATTTCGTCTCTCCCTTCCACAAAACCTCTTTTGTCCAATCTGCACCTGCAAATAGCTCTATCACACGGCTTCCCTCACTATCGGTAGCCACCAATATATCAACATCTCCGACATCCTCACGCCATCTTCTAAAACTTCCAGCCGGTGATATCTTTTCTATACCTGTTTTTTCCATCAAATAGTCAATCATCTCCAAAACCAGTGGCCTAATTGTAAACAAAGGCACCCTACCGGCATCCATTTTATATATCTCAATACCCTTCAAAATTTTCTGTTCAGCCTTAATCCCCATCCGCTTCATAGTTCTTATTCTTCCCTCTTTTGCAGCTTTTTCCAATTCATCAATAGATCTAACACCCAGTTCTGTATACAATCTCATAGCCAGCTTGGGACCTATACCGGGTATCTCCATCAGTTTGAAAACCTCAGGGGGAATCTCTCTTTTCAACTCTTCAAGATAAGTGCACTTTCCAGTAGTCAAAAACTCATGGATCTTTTCGGCTATAGATTTACCCACTGAGGGAAGCTTTGTCAACCCACCTCTGGCATCAATTTCCTCGATAGGCTCTGTTAGATTTTCTACCACATGAGCAGCTCTTTCATAAGCAGATATCTTAAAGCGACTTTCTCCTTTAATTGTTAAATATTCGGCTATTTCTCTTAAAAGCATTGCGACTTCTCTATTTTTCATGGCTTTCACCCCACTTTCTCTTAAATGGTATCAAACCTTGGCATTATCAAGCACCTATTGTTTACATATATTTACTAATTATGTTATACTACTACTGGAAGTTAATAGGTAAAAACTTTGAGAGGAGGGTTGCTCCATGAGCGAGCTTATTGGAAGCAAAGAAAGCAGGGAAGAGAAAAAGCGCATACTAAAGGAACTACTGAAAAGAATCCACGCCGGTGAAGATATGGAAAAACTCAAACATGAGTTTTTAGACGTGCTAAGAAGCACTTCACCACTGGAAATCCCCGTTATTGAGCAAGAATTAGTTAAAGAGGGTATATCTCCTCACGACATAGCACGAATGTGCGATATTCACGTCGATCTCTTTAGAGAATCTGTAGCCGGCAGTTTAGATATTGAGGATATACCACCGGGACATCCACTACACACATATTATTTAGAGAATAAGGAAATTGTCAAAGACGCCGAGATGCTCAATCTCTATGCAAGAAGTCTAAAAGATACTGAATCTGAAGAAGGCAAAAAACGAGTTCTTGATGTAATCAAAAATCTTGTAAACGGTATGAGAATGATAGGATACACCCATTACAACAAAGAGGAAATGCTCTTATTCCCTTACCTTGAAAGAAGAGGCTTGACAGCCGTTCCCACGGTATTATGGACAAAACACGATGATGTGCGTTTTGAGATTAGGGCACTGGCAGGCTTTGTAGCAGACGCAGAAAACACCTTATCAGAAGAAAATATCGAGAAAGTTGTAAAGCACGCCACTAAAACGGCATCGGACATTATAGACATTGTGTTTAGAGAAGAAAACATACTGTATCCTACAGTGAAAGTGCTACTAGATCCAGGAGAATGGTATGCAATTAAGTTAGAGGAAGACTCTATTGGCCACTACAAAGTGAAGCCCACTCAGTGGCAACCAGAAGGCATCAAACCTGTATATCCCCATGAAGTGAAAAAGGGAATTTCTCTTGATGAAATAATGAACTTACCACAACATATTCTACAAACCGTAAAGGGGTTGGCAAGCGGTGAGTTAACTCCTGATACAACCGAAATTAAAAGAGAGGGTGATATTCCTCTTCATGAAGGTTATATGCTACCTTCAGAAATTGATGCTATCTTCAAAACACTACCATTTGATATCACATTCATTGATGCTGATGACAGGGTAAGATTTTTCTCCGGTGGTCATAGAATCTTTGCCCGCAATAAGACAATACTTGGAAGAAAAGTAGAGCTATGCCATCCACCCAAAAGCGTCCATATTGTAAAACGCATTTTAAAAGCATTCAAAGAGGGCAAAAAGGACGTGGCAGAGTTCTGGATTCCATTTATGGGAAGATTTATTCATATTAGATATTTCCCTGTAAGAGATAACGAAGGTAATTACCTAGGAACTATAGAAGTTGTTCAGGATATTACAGATATCAAGAAATTAGAGGGTGAAAAAAGATTACTTGATTGGAAAGATTAGCCAAGTAGGATCTCTCCTACTTGGCTTTTCTTTTGTATTTTTTTCGCTCTTCAGCTTTACCTAGTATTTCCATGATATCTAATTTTATCAACCCAAAAGATGTGGTATCAAGGTATATTACAGGCTGGGGACCTACTATCTCCAATGAAACCTTCATCCTATCTCCATATCTCATCTTCGCCGGAAGTTTAGGTTTGGTCTTTATAATGAGATCTTGACCACAAGCAGATCTAATAAAAAATGTAACAAGGCGGTTGTGTAGATACATCGATATCGTGTCTTTACCATCCTTTTCTCTTCTTTTAACACTTGTCAAATCTACAAGGAGGTGTATTGCCCTCATGATTGCCTTAGACATATCCGGTATTCTACCACTTCGGATATCATATGCCACATCTGGTATATCGGTAATAATGGCAAATACCCCCATCTTCACAAAATCTACTATGTAGTGGGGATCATCAACAGGCCATGGAATAATTCTACTGGCATACTTCTTATACTCCTCATCTACATATGTATAAAAGGGCATTAAAAAATCCACTTCTTTAAGCATTGCCTCGAGATCTGCCGGCCGAGAATTGTAGAGATAACCCATTTGATACTCAGGATATTCTTTCTTTGCTTCTTTAATATAGTTATTCCAAAACGAAGATATAATTACCTCAGGTATCTTACTGCCCATTTTTCCCAACACATCAAACACTGGTTTAAATGCTATTTTAGACTTTACCTCTATATCCACCCCCATATTTTCTTCGTAGAGAAACATTAGCACTTCTTCCAGTGAAGGAATTTTCTCCTGGCCATCAACGGTATAGCGCCTCAGCTGCTTAAATGTCATATCACCTACCCTACCACTACCTGTTGTGGTTCTATCTATCGTTTCATCGTGCATCAAAACAGGAACCCCGTCTTTAGTAATCTCAATGTCAATCTCTACCCACTCCGCTCCCAGTTCTTTAGCCTGTTTAAAGGCCTTTAGTGTGTTCTCATAGCCGTACAGCATGCTACCCCTGTGTCCTATAATCTTCACTGACGCCACCTCCGGCACAAATAATATACATCAACAAAATACCAAAACTTCTATCAAATTTCTATACACATTTTACATATACAAATTTATGGTATAATAAAACCATGATGAATATACAATGTATAGACCTACAGGTAAAATCGGCACTCAATGTATTCACAGATAACGGATATAGTCTAAATCCCTACCGTGGATGCACCCATAGTTGTAAATACTGCTATGCATCTGGTAGTTTTTGGAGAAAACATATGGAGCAATACTTTCCCACGACAGATAGTAGTTTCTCAACTGTAATTGTCAAAACCAATTTGCCCAGAGTGCTAAGGGGGGAATTAATGTCTAAACAACCATATGCTATATACATAGGCACAATTACAGATCCATACCAGCCATGTGAAGCAAGTCGTCTTATCACGAGAAGAGTACTTGAAAGTCTAATATATCTTCCCCCCAAGGAAATCCATATACTTACCAAGGGAACACTAATAGTAAGAGATATAGATATGCTCAAAGAGTTATCCACCATGGCTAAAGTGTATGTATCTTTTACCATTACCACACTAAGCAAGCGACATGTAAGCCACATAGAACCCCATGCTCCTAACCCCTGGTTGAGACTAAAGGCAATGAAAGTGCTTGCCGACAATGGTATAACGGTAGGTGTATCCATAGCACCTATCATGCCGGGAATTAACGATAACATTAAAACTGTTAAAAATATATGGGAAACAGCCAGGTATCATGGGGCATCTTTTTTCTTCATAGATGCACTAAAACTGGAGCGTGAACTTAAAAAGTACTTTTTCAAAGCAATTGGAGAATACATGCCTGAAATGTTAAAAACATATTACAACCTATACAGAAATGAAGATAAACCCATCTCCCTGAGCATATATGTAAAACACATGGAAAAGCTACTAAATGAACAAAACAAATGTCGTTTTAGATAAAATAAGTGTATGAAAGCACGCAATGTATACATTGTCATACTGATAATAATCATAGGAATAGGTGGTTATCTATATAACAAAGGAAATATTGATTTATTACATCCTTCCCCCCAAATGGAAGATGATATCCCACAACTAAATAACCATGACTTTGAAGTATTAGGTTTTATTCCATATTGGGTCAATCCCACATATATACCTTCAGTAGATTATATAGCCCTGTTTGCCCTGAAACCTACCAAAGAGGGATGGGAAAATCCCTTTGTGAACATCCCATCTCTTCCCAACAACACAAAGCTACTATGGACTCTCAAGATACATGAAGATGATTCCAATCAATGGATGGATACCAAAGAGGGCATAATAGGTATGATGAGAAAGCTCTCTCCGTATATGAAGCATGCCGATGGTGTAGTAATTAACATGGAATACTGGGAAAAATATCTCAAACTTGACGATATAGCTCTCACGTTCCGTAAAATGTATCCTCATAAGCTTCTGATGATAACCCTACCATCATGGGGACTTCCCACAACAGGTAATCTTTATCGTATAACAGACCGCTTTATTCTGATGGCATACGACTACAACTTTCCAAAGGGCATACTGGCCCCACTATCCCAGGTGGAAAATAGTATTCAGTTTTATCAATATTTATCGGATAAACTACTTCTCGGTATTCCCCTTTACGGATACCAAAAAACCCCAAACGGCTATAAGGCAATTCAGATAAAAAACATAGAAAATCTACCCCGAACATACTCAGAAAAAAAAGAGGCAATCACCAAACTCAACGGTGGTAAGGTGGTGTGGAATGATCTATTTACCATAAAAAAGAAAACTCTTCTTGTTAAGAAATATCATCTTAGGGGTATAGCCCTGTGGGCTATCGGATACACCACAGATCATTTCATAAAGCAACTACTCCAAACAATTGATACAACTTATCCATAACATTACACTCTATATTTCTGTTTAGACATTTACTTAGACGGCTACTTCTCCCCCTCCTTGAGTTTTTTAACCTCATCGGCTCTCCAAAAACGGCAAAAAGAGCATATACCATCTTCTGCCGGTGTGGGCATACCACATATCTTACACGGTTTTAAAACCGCTTCCTTGGTATGTTCTTTTTGGCACATATCCTGTGGCCCTACTTCAAAACGCCATATATTCTCCGTATATCCCTGATAAAATCTACGTTTAGTGCCAGGAGATACATTTTCTATGGCATTGAGATGTTCTTTATAGATAAGAAAACGTGCACCTTCCGAGTGGGGACATTCATATCTCACATAGTCAATACCTCTCACAATAGCATAAGCAGCTATCTCCCTTTCTGTCAAATATATGAGTGGTTTTACCTTTTTGGCAAAACCATTTTCTGCAGGAAGCACAGGATATCCCTTGGCAAGATAAGAAATATCCCATCTCATCACATTGGCAAACAAAGCTGCTGCCTGATCATCAAGGTTATGACCTGTTGCCACAACATCGGCTCCAAGCTCTTGGGCAGCCTTATTCATCAGATATCGCTTGGTCATACCACAAAGAGAGCATGGGGTTCTACGACTCTTCCTTGCAGCCTCATCAATACCCATACCAAACATTTCAGGAAGTGAATAAATAAGACATTTGATATTCTTCTTTTCACAAAAAGACGTTGCCTTTTCCTTGGATACCTGAGAATAATTCATATGCTTAATACCAAGATCTATATAAAATGCCGATATGTTGTATCCAAGTTCAGATAGAATATCCACAAGTGCCAGTGAATCCTTCCCACCAGATACCGCAACGGCTATCTTCTCATCAGGTGTAAACATCCTGTAGTGTTTGATTGCCTTCTTTACCTGCCTATGCACAAATTCCACAAAATGTTCAGGACAAAGAGCAATGTTATGGGCTCTGAGCTTAATCACTGCAGGCTTACCACAAATTTTACACTTCATCCGCCAGACACCACCGATACAACTTCTACAACATCATCATCATTAAGGTGATAATCTTCTGTCACCAACTGGCCATTGACAACAAATAAAACCGTCTCCGGATTAAGCCCCAAATCTACAGCCAACGTTCTAATCGTTCCTTTAGCAGGCATTTGTTTTTCCTCTCCACCAAGCTTAAGTGTTATCACTTTTATCACCCTCCACCAATCTTATGGCATCCTCATAATCTTGAAGCCTTACAAACAGTAATTTTTCTCCCATTGGTCCAACGGTAAGACCTAACACATCGGCTACCGCTTCACCCTCAATAAAACATTCTATACCACTGGTTTTTAGAAGACCACAAACGATATGAACCTCTATGGGGTTATAGCTCCCCAACAATATCCACCCACTTTTGGTTGGATGCTCTTTTCCACGATCACAAGATATAAACATGTCTTTTTATCCAAACAAACTACCATTCCATGCCCATTTATCTCTTTCCATTTCGCAGAAAGTCATGTATACCTGACCAGAGGGAATATCCACTTCCTCTTCAAATAAGGAGGCCACCATCTCAGCAATCTTTTCACGTGATTCCTTAGGAATATCTCCTAAATAGCGAAAATCAACAAATGCAGCAGGCTGACCATTGAGCTTAACATCTGCAAGTATAGTAGAAGTCATAAACCATTTTGGAGATTTACCGGTAAGTTCTGCAAGTAGACCAACAAGCTTGTCTCTAAGCTCATTAGCCTGATGACTGGATATTTTATCATCAATAACAATTGCTACAAATGGCATATGGCATCCCCCCTATATAAAAGAAAGTTTTTCATCTTTAAAAAATACTATTTTACCTGTAGGTTTACCTTCCCTCCTGAGATTCACAAGGTCGTAGAGTAAATCAAAGTGATTTATCAACAACGACAAAGCCTTTTCAATGTCTACCTCATCTTTAATTACTACAGGCTGCCACTTTCCAGTATCCTTCATTTTTACAAATGACGTGCTCACCTGGGGAGCAAGCAAAACATCAACATCATGGAGAATTTCCTGAACTCTTTTTCTCTTACGGGGATCTCCATGTATCTTTTCCTCCGGTGCATCGTTTTTTCTCTTATCAATCATCTTGTATCCCCCTTTGGTAAGCTCATATACATAAAAACACGGAGCCTCTCCCAAATGGTCATTTACCATTGCTTTACCATCTTCACTTCCCAATGCAACAATTATCTTTCCCACCTCTTCATCCCTCCCCACTTCATACATCATTAGGTAGGCATCTTGGCCACTTCCGTAAAAATTAGGCATCACTTTTAATATTTTAAATCCGTACTGCTTATACAGATAAATGGCTTCAATATTGGCCACATCAACTTCTAAGAATACCATATGTTTGCCCGTGTCTTTCACCACTTCCATTAACTTATCCATAAACTTATGTCCTATTCCCTTACCTCGAAAAATACGACGAACAAATATTTTCATCAAGTGAACCTCTGTAATACCTACATACACTACCATAAAACCTGCTATTTCTCCATTTACCTCGGCAACAAATACTTTATAAAACCTGGAATTTAGAATGTTTTGCCAGTGCTCACCATCCCATACTGCTCCACCCAGGAGGGTATCAAGTTCTAAAAGAACATCCTTATCGGTAGTATCAGCGTTTCTAATCTTTATCATAGATTTTATACTCCTCCACAAGGGGCTTCATATATCTAACCTTCACATCCTCCGGTTTTTGACTCTGATATAGTTCATGCTCTACCATCATCTCGAAGTTCTTAACAGACACAATCCTTTCAACATCTGAAGATATGTCTTTAGCATAAGAAAGCTTAAGAGCATCTTCTTTCTTTAGAACATCAGTAGGATATACCCCTTGTTTTACTATCTTGCCTGCTCGGTAAAAAGCACCGTAAACCTCTCCTCTGCGTGCAGGCAACACTACCCACATATCCTTTCCATAATAAGGAGCATAGAGAAAATCAAATGTACTGAATGTATAGAGGGTTGAGATATTTAGTCCCGCCGCCAAACCAAGGGCATATGCCACACCAACACGGGTTCCCGTAAATGAACCTGGCCCTACGCATACCCATATCTCGTTAGCAGGTCCAAAAGTGCTAAGCACTTTTGATAAAAACTGAGACCCCCTCCCCTTATAAACCTTTATTTCATATAAAGAGCGTCCTTGCCAAATAGCTACCAACGAAGGATCAATAGAGGTAAATATTAAAATTCTATTCATGCCACAACACCCCTACGGGATCAACTTCAGCATCGGGAGAAAGCCTATAACCCTTCATATACAAATCTTTTCCTGTATATGCTATCATGACCCCATTATCTGTACACCACTTTGGTGGAACAAAATACACATCTGAGAAAACCTCTTTAAGTTTATTTCTAAGAAACCTGCTAGCTGCCACTCCACCACCCACCACCAGTGGCATTTTACCTCTATCCCTTTCTATCTCTTTTAGCCTTATAACAATCTGGCGCACTGCAGCTTCCATTAATCCCCTAGAAACAGCCTCTTTACTATAACCATCTTTCTCAAATGCCAACCTTGCAGCGGTCTTTATGCCACTAAATGAAAAGTCATAGGTCTTATCTTTAAATCTGGGTATAGAAAATTTAGGCCAACTACCAGTGTAGGAAATTGCCATACTGTCAATATGAGGACCAGCTGGATAATCTATTCCCATCACCCTTCCTACCTTATCAAGCACCTCACCCATGGCATCGTCTCGGGTATCGGCTATCAGATATACTTTATCAATATCTTCATACTCCAATACAACCGTATGCCCCCCCGACACCACAAGTGCTCTGAAGGGAAGTTCCATTTGGGAATAAGCCAGACGTGCAACATATCCATGTGCAATAACATGATCAACGGCAACAGCCGGCACCCCCAGTGCCAAAGCAAGAGCCCTACCAAACGATGCCCCCATCAAAAGAGCTGGTTGTAAACCTGGTGACATCGTAATGGCAATAACCTCAGGAATTTTTCCCGTTTCTTCTACAATTTCCCGATACATAGGATACAGCACTTCCAGGTGTCGCCTAGACGATGCCTCAGGTAGCACACCGCCAAAGATTTTATGCAAATCCACTTGCGACAGCACCTTATGAGATAATATATTGTCATCTTCCATTAAGGCCATAGCCGTTTCATCACATGAGGTTTCAATTCCCAATATGAGCAAGCTATTCACCTCTTTCATACAGATATATCAATATGATGTTTAGACAGTGATGCTTTAATGGTATCAGAATCCACACCCAAGCGTTCATACTCTTTAAGAAATGCCCTTACAACATCTTTTACCGAATCGTCCCATATACCCTCTCCCTTTAACCTTACCACTTCAGATACAAAATCATTAAATCCGCCACTGAGATCTGCTATATACAGACGATGGGTTGCTATATCAGAGTTTGAAACAACAGAAAGCCCCCTTTCACCCAATACCTTCACTGCTTCAGCACGTTTTCTCATGAGATCCGAAAGAATCTTACCCTCACCGGCCAAAGCATCCATAATCTCTTCAGGAGAAACACCTTCTCTACGGAAATACAGAAGACCGGGAACGTCTGTCTTGACAGAAACATCTCCGGAAGACTTTTCTTCGACTTCTTCCTCCGTTTCTTCAGAATAAATTACCTGCTCTTGAACCTCGGTAACACCTTTTTCTTTCCCTACCACCAGGGCATATATCATTAGTTGTCTATCTCCAATAAATATCGGTCTTTTTATAACACTTCCCTTCTCCCTTAAACTCTCAACAATCAAATCATCGGCTTCTTTAAACTCATCAGAAAAAGGATAAACTAGCATAACCAACGCCGACACACTACTTCCATATTTTTTTAAAGCACCGTGAACACTGCGAACAATATATCCTTTACCACTCTTTAAGGGCAATGTCTTAACAGGGATTTTATAACTCTTCCCATCCAGCAGAAATGTTATCATCTCACCATCTAAAGTTATATCACTGAGATTTACCCCCAAGCGATAAATGAGCGTATTAATCAAATATACAAGGAGTATATCTTCCACCTTCTTCATATTCTTCACAAACAATCCTACTCCAGGGGATTCCTCTAAACGCAAGGCTATCCCTTCAACAATGCGGGCTATTTGCTGTTTCATATCATATCACCTCCCAGCCTCTTTAATTCTATTTTACTGTAAAGAGTAGTTTTTATTTGATAAAATACATGCCGAAACACTGATATAGGAGGTGAACTTATGGACACTGCTACGACTGTAGCCGCAGGCTTTGGACTCTCCAATGAAGTGTGGTGGTTGATACTGCTATTTGTTGGCTTATCCCTTCAAATTGTATTTTTCTACATCTGGGAAAAAGAAGGATTATTTCTAAACGTTATTATTGGCACCATCATTGCCAATCTACAAGTGGTTAAGACCATTATATTATTTGGCTTTACAGCCACACTGGGAAATGTAGTATACGGTTCTATCTTTCTCTCTACCGATCTTCTTGAAGAACTCTATGGCAAAAAAGAAGCTCGTAAAGCTGTATGGTTTGGTTTTGCCTCTCTAATCACCATGACACTACTTATGCAAATTGCCCTTCAGTTCAAACCATCACCTGACGATTTTGCACAACCCCATCTTCAGGCAATCTTCTCTATCATGCCACGTATTGCACTGGGAAGCCTTACCGCATATCTTGTTGCCCAACACCACGATGTATGGGCATTTGGTTTTTGGAGAAAAGTAACCGGTGGCAAATATCTATGGCTCAGAAACAATTTCTCTACTATGGTATCCCAACTCATAGATACTACTATTTTCTGCAGTATTGCATTTTTAGGAGAATTTCCCATGAACATCTGGTGGCAAATATTCTGGACCACATATATCTTTAAGTTTGTAGTAGCACTATTCGATACGCCTTTCATATATCTCGGTGTATACATTGGAAAGAAGATACACAAACTACCTCAGGGTAATACAGAAAGTAGGTAAAGGGGAGGAAAAATTACCTCCTCCCCTCTTTATAGAAACGGTGAGCGGGTTGGGAGCTTGTTTGACTACATCGTTTCGTTACCAGCACGTGGTTTAGATCTTTTAATATTAGGCATGTTAACCATAAACTCTGTCCTTTCAGTAAATTCTTCGCGTTTGCCATCATTCCAAGATTTCACAGGTCTGAGATATCCCACCACCCGAGAGTATATTTCTGTCTCCTCCCCGCATATGGGACACTTTTCATGCTCTCCAGGTATATATCCATGCTCAGGACAAATGGAATACGTAGGTGTAATAGTGATATAAGGAAGAGAATAATTCTCAGCAATAATCTTCACCAACTCTCGAACAACGCCGGGATCTGTGATATTTTCTCCTAAAAAGCCATGGAATACTGTGCCTCCCGTATACAAACTTTGAAGTTCATCCTGGTGATCAAGTGCTTCAAACATATCTTCTGTGTAATTTACAGGTAAAAACGTAGAATTGGTATAGTAAGGCTCTCGAGACCCACTAGTAATAATATCATCATACTGTTTTTTGTCAATACGTGCCAAACGATACGATGCACCTTCGGCTGGCGAAGCTTCTAAATTATATATATTACCTGTTTCCTTCTGGTAATCAATCAACCTGCTACGCATCCACTTCATTACCCTAACGGCAAATTCTCTCCCGTCAGGATGCTCTATACCGTATTTCCCACCGGTCATATTGAGTATTGCTTCGTGCATACCAACAATACCAATAGTATTAAAGTGATTTGCCCAATACTGCCCATACAGGTCATATACACTCCTAAGATAAAACCTGGCATAGGGATACATACCCTGCTGTGTAAATTCCTCTATCACCCTTCTTTTTATTTCAAGAGATTCTTTGGCTAAATCCATTCTCTGGGCAAGCAACTTAAAGAACACTTCTACATCTCCCTTTGCCTCATAACCAATGCGGGGTAGATTAATGGTAACAACACCAATTGAACCGGTCAGGGGATTGGCACCAAACAGGCCTCCCCCTCTTTTCCTCAACTCCTCAAGCTCCCTCCTGCTCTTCTTTCCACTTTCAACAGCAAACATCAAAGCCTGCTCTGCCCTCTTTCGTATCTCTTCATTGTCAAGACGTAGACGACAGCACATTGAACGCACATCATCTGGATCCATGTCTGAGTTGATATACAGTGCAAAGTATGGAATACCGTATTTACCGGTCATAAGCCAGATAGGATCATAAGCAGGATTATGCCAGTCAAAATCCTTAGTTATAGAATACGTAGGTATGGGAAACGTAAATGGTCTTCCCGTGGCATCCCCCTCCATCATCACCTCGGCAAAAGCCATATTAAACATATCCATTTCTCTTTGAAATTCTCCATATACTCTATCTTTCTCCTCTCCCCCAATAATTACAGACTTATTCTTGAGAGAAGGAGGCGGCGTAAGATCAAGGGAATAATTGACGAATGGTGTCTGAAAGCCAACACGGGTTGGAATATTGAGGTTATATATATGCTCTTGAAGTGCTTGTTTTACCTCACTATACGATAGTCCATCATATGCTATAAAAGGTGCCAGATACGTATCAACATTAGAAAAAGCCACGGCACCTGCCACTTCACCCTGAAGTGTATATAAGAAGTTTACCATTTGCCCTAGAGCCGAAGAAAAATGCTTAGGTGGCCGACTTTGGGTTTTAGAAGACACCCCTGCAAAACCCACTCTTAATAAGTCTTCTAAATCCCAACCTGCACAATAAGCTGAGAGCATACCTAGATCGTGTATGTGAACAAGCCCATTCTTATGAGCCTCCGCAATATACGATGGATATATCACTTCAAGCCAATACCTAGCGGTAATTGAAGAAGCGATATGGTGATTAAGTCCTTGAAGAGAATAAGACGTATTGGCGTTCTCCCTAACCCTCCAATCTTTCTGATAAACATAGTCCTCAATCAAGGTTTTAAAATTAACGCTATATGTCATCTGAATCCCTCCTTTCACATTGCATATAGAGTGTACAGCACCAAAACATCTCTATTTAGTCAAATTAATCAATAAAATACACATATACACCAAACTCCCTCCAATTCAACAATAATAAAACAATTATTGGAATATTTTGCAACACAATAAATGTAATTCTATGCTATCCAAATAAAAAACCATAA
>CAZATH010000016.1:0-15352 GCA_964487995.1 uncultured bacterium | reverse complement strand
ACATCCCTATTTAGTCAAATTAATCAATAAAATACACATATATACCAAACTCCCTCCAATTCAACAATAATAAAACAATTATTGGAATATTTTGAAACACAATAAATGTAATTCTATGCTATCCAAATAAAAAACCATAAATAACCTCCCACAAGGAAAAGCAACTATCTATAATGGAGTATAACTATATACAAAAAATAAAAACATTAATAATGCCAATTATCACACCACTTTCTTCTCTTAGTAAACCCAACAACACCATACAAACAACAGGATTTATTATAGAAAAATTAGATATATTTAGCTATTATTGATAAGTATCGTTTACGTTAACTTCAATAAAATAACTCTATCAGAACGTTGACCCCTTAACATACGGGAGAATATCATTGTTAATTAAATATTAATAATAGAAGTAAGACTATATGTTGTAATCCTATAAACTATATTAAGAGAGGGAGGGGATAAAGTGGAGCACAAAAAATTTTACACAATTAAGCTATGGATATCGGTAGCATCGTTTATGTTTACATTGGGAATGGGCTTATACATGAATATTCTACCCTTGTATATAAAGAGTATTGGGGCAGACGCAACGGTGGTGGGAACGGTATTTAGCCTAAACAGTATTACAAGGGCATTTATCACACTACTTGCAGGATATCTTACCCACAAGATGCCGAGAAAAAAGCTATTTCTTATCGGATGGCTCTTTGCCATATCCGCAGGTCTTGCCTATGCCTTCATTCCTACAACAATAGGAGTGGCCACCGCAGCCATACTGATGGGACTATCCAATCTCTCACCTACTGCACGTTCATCTATGCTCTTGTCCCTTGCACCTAATCTCAAAGAGTTCAACAATGCAATGTATACCATCAGTGCATCATTTAGCATAGGATTTATATTAGGGCCCCCCATAGGTGGATATATGGTAGAATACCTCGGATGGAAGTCAGTATTTCTGACATTTTCCTTTCTAATACTGGCAGGTGCCATATTGCTATATATCACCCTACCAGAGGTAGATCCATTACCAGAAGAAAGCAATATCAATCCATTCGTGTCTATATGGAACGTATTCATCAAATACAAATATCTACTAACGGTGATTTTCCTTGCTGGCCTGTTTTCCTCACTTTTAAGGGCCAATGCACCTTTATGGTTTAAAGATGGTATAGGTATGTCAGAGAAAACTATTGGAACACTAAGCAGTCTGATACCTGTAGCATCTCTTCTCCTTTCAATGGCTGTTACACGTCTTCATGTTCCACCACCATATGTATTTAGGACAGCTCTAGCAGGTTTTTCCCTATCTTCGCTAATATTATTTATCACATCTCCTATAGCGGCAGCTTTGTATACATACTGAGGGGTGGAGGTTTTATTCTACTTACCATTAGCCAAACGGTTATGAGCGCACGTATTAGTAAAGAAGATATGGGAAAAGCACTCGGCAGCACAGGGGCACTTCTGTCAATAGGAAGTAGTATTGGACTTACACTCGGTGGCATGCTTTATGATAAAAATCCATATCTCCTATTTATCATTTCAGCTATGCTAAATGGTCTTTTACTACTTGCCCCTCTTCCTCCAGCACATGAGTACAAATAATTTGTTGTAAAATATAAGCATGAGACAGAGATGGAGATACAGGCTCCTGTCAATAATACTTTTAGGTATGGTGGTGGTAATTACACTTTCCACCACCCTTGTTATGTATGCCACTCCTGTGGCACCGCGCGATATTACTATTACTTTTTGGCAAAGCCTGGCATATCCTTACATAAGTAGTCCTATTAACGATATTATTGAGGACTTTCAGAAAAAACATCCCCACATTCACGTCAATCTTGTAAATACAGGAGGATACGACCCCACTTATATCAAACTAATGAATTTAGACAAAATCGATGAAGACAAGTGGCCAGATGTCGCACTAATATACGACATAGGATTAGGTGGTATGGTTATGAATAGACATATCATCCCCATATCAAGATTTATGGTAGTAGATAAGAAGCAGTTCATTCCGTCTGCCCTATCTTATTACACCCTATGGAATACAATTTACGGTCTCCCCTTTAACTCCTCTGTGCCTGTCTTATATGTAAACAATACACTTAGAGAGAAATATCAAATTAAAGATATACCTACATCATTAAGAGATATGACAACATTATGCAACACTAAATATGACAAAAGACCTGCACTCTTAACATTTCCACTCCACTCATGGATTATTGAGCAACTTGTGGCAGTAGATGGTGCTACGCTATTAAACCACAGAAATGGAAGAACCAAACCTGGTACCAAACTCTCAGATGAAGCCATTATTAGACTACAAGAAGCCTTACAGTATATCAAAAGCCTGAAAGCTAATGGTTGCCTTATACTGACAAGTCCTAAGTCTTGGGAAGAGGCCAACCAAAACTTCTTTGATGGAAAATCTATAATGCTTATCACATCTTCTTCTGATAAGAATTATATTTTTCAGCAGATGAAAAAACGCGGTTATAGTGTCTCAGTCTATCCAATGATAGGGATCAACCAGAGAAACAACAGCCCTATAATTGGTGGTGCCGCCTTGTATGTTGTCAAAAAGAACTATACGAAAGAGAAAAAAGAAGCCATAAAGACGTTTTTAGCTTATCTTACTTCATACGAGGCCCAAAAATACCTATCAACACATACTGGATATCTACCTATCAACATCAAGGCATGGAACGAAGAATATAAAGAGGCAGACAAAGACACTCAAACAATACTACAGACATTCATAAAAAGCGGAGACACCATAGCCAGCAAAGGTGCCGTTTCTCCAGCTATGTATAAAGTAAGATTTGTCATGGAAAACACCCTTGCAGACATTGATCACCTATCTTTATCCAAAGCCGTAGACAACATCAAACATAAAACTGCTTACTATATTGCAAATACAGAGGCACTTTTGTATAAACCACATATCATCATCATAGGATCGTTGTCCTTACTTCTTTTACTACTTGCATACACAAGCTACCTAATTCTCCTTAAACACTACGAGTCCATGAGAAACACTATGGTATGGTTATCTATCCCTGTAATACTTGCAGTAATATCTACAACCTATAGAAATCCACTTGTATACAGCATCGGCATGGTAACAATGTCAATTATCATCGGATATGGAATATTTCTACTCATGCACATCTACAAAAAAGACCGGTGGCTCTTTATACCCTGGTTGATAGAAGCTATTTTTTCCTTATACTACATCCACCTTGCACTTACATTTAATGGGTTGTATATACCTTCGAGAATCTACATCTACATGTTTACACTTCTTACCATACCCCTTATATTAGCTCTGGCTATATCTATGCGTAGTATACCCTTTGCTTTGGCAACTTTTCTCATGGCTTTACTACCTGCATCCTTTTATGCTACCTACACAACAAAGCTAACATTTTCATACATCATCGTTTCACTTTCATTCTTATTTGTTATCTTAGGTATCATATTAATAGAAAGAAGGGAAAAAGAATTTACAACCATATTTAGAACAACCTCCCTCAGAATTGGTATAGGAACTGCCCTGCTAATCGTCATTATTATATCGGTCATACCGGCATTTCTGTATTGGAAGAACATCTACGACATTTCTTCAGCCATCGAAGATACCACGTTCAATGCTGTTCTTAGAGAAAACAGCATAGATAAGCAAATAGGCACATTGCTCACTGTAGCACTCGGCGGAGATACATTACAGAGCATACACTTCTCACCATTAGATAACAATTTTACTCTTATAGGAAAGCATTCTACGGCAACACTTCCCGCCCAAACACTAATACCTTTTCTTAACACAACTCTTCAATTTTATGAGTTTTCTCTCTACGATATTAAAGGCAACCTCATTATAGGCAAAACACCAGAAAGCTGTGACACAAGCATCATTACCAGACCTCTAAGCAGCACACGTTCCAATCTACACCTCATATCAACAATATACGACAAGAAGATAGCATCGTATATAACATCTAATTTTACTCGGGTAACCATATTTGGATACTATCCATTCTTACTGGTCTTCATATCTATACTCCTGATCTTCTACTTCTCCGCCAAGAAGATCAACGACATGTTATGGGAAGAGGTAGAAGCCAAGACCTCTGAATTAATGGCAATGGAGGATAGTATTAAAGAGGCATACAATGACCTTCAAAAGGAACATGAACTTCTGATGCTTCTTATTCGCAGTATTACAGGTGGACACAGATATACCAGTGCAACAGATTTTCTCATGGAGATAGGAAGAAAATTGCAGGAGCGTTCAGATGAGGTTAGAGGCTTCTTTATCTACACCCCCGATGGCACAATTGTCCAAAGTGAAGTGGCGGTAAACATCAAGAATTTGCTACGCAAGATGGAAAACAACAGCAAATCCAGTATTGTAGAAACCGATGAGGGAAGTTTCATTCTAACCAGATTATCCACAGGACACACGTTGGGAATAGCACTGACCAAACAAACAGAATATACCAACACCATTGTAGATGTAATGGATGCTTTCGTATCACTGCTAAGCACCTTTATGAACTTAGAGATGCTTAGAGAAAAAACTGAAAAGATGCACACTCATATACTGATGGCATTAGTGGGGGCACTAGATCTCAAAGACCCTTATACCAAAGGACACTCTTTACACGTCGCTGAAGCTTCTATACATCTTGGTAAACAGCTTGGACTAACTGATGAAGAACTATCCAGGCTATATATGGCAGCAATTCTTCACGACATCGGAAAAATATCAATACCAGACAAAATATTAGGGAAACCGGGAAGATTAACAGATGAGGAATATGAAATCATTAAAAGTCATCCCGTGATGGGCTACAAACTATTGGAATCTATTGAGGGTATGGAGGAAATATCAAAGATTATCCTTTATCATCATGAAAGGTGTGATGGTAAGGGATATCCCGAAGGGCTAACGTGCGATCAAATACCTATGCTTTCCAAAATCATAGCCATAGCTGATGCCTTTGACGCAATGGTTAACAGAAGGGTCTACAGAAAGGCTCTTTCTCTCCAGCAGGCTACCGCAGAAATACAGAAAAACCTGGGTACCCAATTTGATACCTACATAGGAAGAAAGTTTTTAGAAATAGCCAGTGAGATATATCAGATCATTAAACAAGATTCCGAAGGGGAGATTTTCCCCTTCGGAAATTAATCTCCACATGCCCCCCATAGTCCCTTGCCCTCTTTTTTGGCCTGGTATTGAAGTCTGCTAAAAACCCATGCATAAGTCACATTTGGCATCAAAGACAAGACACGGGCATAACCTTCTTTAGCAAGAACACTATTCCACATATAATCGCTATCTGGTGGATACATCTCTGGGTAACTCAGCCAAACATAGGCAAGATATCTGCGGTATTTGTCAAAAACCTCATTATCAAATTTTAAATAAACCCATCGTTTGTTTAAATGGCTATCGGTAAAATCCTTTGCTTCATTCCCATAACACTGAGCAGGATTACCACCATGTTCGATTTCAGGGGTATTGATACCAATAAGACGTACCTTTACATCTTGCTCCCCCATTTTTACCCTGATGGTATCACCATCTAGTCCACATGAGGCAATACAAACAACCTTAGCTTTATAAACCCTACGAGGCTCAGCAACATATTCGTTTCTATCTGTATATGCTATGGTGTATTTTACATCACTTTCACCATCGCTACTTATGAGCACCTTATAAGAACCAATATCTGTTGTTGCCGTAAGAATAGCATAGCCATTGGAGCCAGACACCTCTTTAATAACCCTATCCCCTTCTTTTAATGTAAGTTTAATATCCTTACCTGTATAATTTGCATACACATATATCACTCCATAATAGGCATCTATATCATAGGAAAAACCTCTATCTGCCGTAATGTGAACATTCCCTGAAACTATCTTTTTATCAAAGTATCCCGATATAAGAAAGCTATATGTACCATTGGCTACCACTTTGTAAATATCCAAGGGTAATAGTATCTTTCCTTCGTGGAGTTTAACTACAGAAGAAGTAGTAAGGGATATTAAGGATACACTTCCTGTTAGAGAAGATACGGTATAGTCACTTCCCAAGGTTTCTACGTATTCTCCACCATTTCCTCTATATGAAAATGTGTAAATACCCGGTAAGGTTCTCTTCTCTGCACTACCCGGTATGTAAAAAGTAGCAGACAGAAAAACGGAAAGTGCTATCAAGACAATAATCCACTTTCTTCTCATAACTCTCACCTCCTAAGCTGGTTTGTATCTCTTGGCTAATTATTATATACCGAAAAATATAAACGGGCAGCATAATGCTGCCCGCCATTAACCCCATACAGAAATAATTACTTCGGAACAATGACAAATACAACATGGGATGGCACATCTTTGATATTGCCTATAAAAGCCCTATACTTTTTGGCCACCTCTTTATAACGTTGAATATCTTCCTTACCCTTGTTCAGTTCATCCACCTTCTCTCTCAGTTTACCAGCCATCTCGTTGAGAATTTCTGAGGTCTTACCAATAGAAGGAACGTCCTTCCCCTCAAGGGTTCCCCCATACGCAAGCACACCCAACACCTTTTTAATACTTTTCATACCTTTTTCAAGTTGAAGGGTCCCTTTATAGGCACCATCAAGGCCCTTTTCCACCTTCTGCAAGGCTTCTTTGAGCTTTTGCAAGCTTGACACCATTTCATTTGCCTGCTCTGATTTAGTTTTAAGGGTATTTTTCAGGGTCATCACTCCATCGGCAATTTGATTTAAAGCCGAAGACAACTGTAATAACGAAGGTATATTTACACCTTCCTTAATTTCACCACCATCTTTCAAAATCTCCATAACCTTATATTCTTTTTCAAGACCCTGTATGAGGTTTTCTGCTCCATCTGCCAAAGCCGATGCACCAATAGACAAAGAGGCTGTTCCCTTTTCAAGCTGCGACAATCCCATAGAAAGCTGACTTACACCTGTATTTAACCCTACCATTCCATTATTTAAATTTCCCAAACCACTACTAAGCTTGTCTATACCTTGATACAAATCCTTCATTCCATTAACAACTGATACAAACGAGGTTTTCCACGTCTTGAGTCCACCAACAACTTGGATATGTGCCTTCAAGGTATCAGATGCAACTTTCTGATACATCATCAATGCCTTTGCCATATCTCCATCTACTGATGCCACTTTATTTGCCAACTCTCCAAGTGAGGGAACACCGGTTGTGCCATTTGCCATAAACGCTAATCCCCCCTCTTCTTTTACCAAAGTCCCCAAGATAGAAGTTAGCCCCATGTCAAGTTTCCCAAGAGCACCATACAATTGATGCGATGCATTTTTAAGTCTTAAAGAGGCATCGTATGCAGTAGTGGCAGCCTGAACCAGTTTAGAAGAACCATCTTCTATTTGCAATGATGCTTGTCTAAGCTTTACAACACCCTCATGGGTTTTATCAAGTCCCCCTTTCAAATTTATTACTCCCTCATGAAGTGCCTGGGCCCCATCTATCAATTTCAAATGGCCATCTGAAAGAGAGGATATGATCTGATGATATCCATCCAGTGCCGTGGCAATGTTTCTCAACGCCTTTTCCATATCATCAAGTTTAGACATATCCATATTCTCAGGCTCTTTTAAAGATTTATCCAACTGGTCAACAATCTTTGCTACACCATCACGCATTTGTAAAAGTCCCTTTGCCAGCTGATCCACCTTACCTGGATCAATAGACTTATACATGTTCTTGACAATTTCTTCGTGGGCACTGGGTAATTTAGAAAGTTTCTGAAGATTATCGGCAAGCTCACTCATAGGACCTGCCATATCGGGCAGTGATACATCCATCATGTGGGGCATTACTACAATCTTGATATCGGGATAGGTAAAATCTGTTGTATGCCATATTACATATGTAGACTTTTCCTCATCAAGTGCCATGACAATACCATTTACCTGGTAATTTGAACCTACTACCATTGGTGGCATACTATCGGTTTTGATATCTGATGCATGCTGAGTATCAATAGATACATTTAACATACCGAGAAAAGGTACATATGTGCCATCGATCTTATAATTACTTCTTAGAGAAAATACAAGCTTGACTGTACCCGTCCTACCTATGATCTTAGATGGATCAACTTCCTCACCGTTTAAATACCACTGAAGCCTGTAGCTAAAAGGTAGCAGATCTTTGGAATACTGAACATCTGCTCTATAGTAGACAGTATCTGCCTTATCTGTATCCAATATAATTTTTCCATCATTATAAACAGTCTCAACATCTTCTGAAAATGGCTTAATGGATACGATAGGTTTTTTAACCGGTATTGAAATTGAAAGATTCTTACCACTACCCTTTAACATGTCCACAACCACAACCTTAGATGGAATACCTGTCTTTTTTGAGATCACATACACCGTTTGCCAACGTTCCTTGACAGTATCAGTACCATTAACACTATTTTCTGCCCACACAAGACCACCTATGCTACCGATAAACATGGCAAACACCAGAGCTAAAGCAATATAAATCTTTTTCATATTAAGCCTCACTGGTAATCCCTCCCTTCTTAATCTTGGTAATAAATCTAAGAAGCGGTATGGCAAACAAACTCACCATTACCATAGATACAAGAGCCCCTTGGCTTAGGGCATATGCCGTTTCTTTAGTAATAGGCACATCGGACATAATGGCAAGTGGTAAATTCATTAAAAACATCGTACCGGCAGATGTAAATATTGAATGGAAACCAAAATGCAGTGTATTGGCTCCCGCTTCTTCATGAGATCTCGTTTCTTTAAGATAATGCAGATATCTCGATGTAATGTATGCAGCATAGTCAATGGTAGCACCAAGTTGAACAGCACCAAGAATAATTGGTGTGGAAAATGCCACCTGTCCTCCAAATATTGATATATTTAACCAGATAGCAGATTCTATAAGAATAACCAAAGCTGTGCCAATAAGTAAACTTCTAAATCCAAATACAACCGTAAGAAAGATTAGTCCCATGGCAATGATATTAATTTTTTTATAATCAGCAAGTGCCTTATTCATCAATACAACATTGAGCACCTGCTCACCTGTTAGATATCCACCATATTTCTTCGCTTTATCCATCACTGCATATACTGGATCAGAATTCTTTAGAAGATCTTCTTTAAACTCCACATAGGCAATGGTGTATTTCTTTCCATCAAATTGACTTTTCATCTTCTCTGGAACCAGCTCTGAAGGTGTACCTTCTGGAAGTGCCGTTAAGTAGTGATCCACCTTCTTAACGCCAGGGATGGATTCAAATTCTTTAAGCACTTCACGGTTAACCTTATCTTTAGGAAGAAGTAAAATACCTTTAGAAGATATTCCAAACACATTGTCTGCAAGGCGCTGTGCCTTTACAGAAGGTAAATTATCGGGCATAAACGTGGCAACATCGAAGTTCATCTTGGTTGTATAGTAAAAATAAAAAGCTCCACCTGCAATCAAAACAAATACAAGAACAAGAACAGTAGCTCTTTTCACAACCCATCTACCAAGCCCCATAGGGGGATCAATTTCAATAGCAGGATGCCTTAAAAAGAGTATCAACCTATCAAGTATGGCAAGAGTTGCATGCAAAAATGTCAACGTAAGCATAAAAGATATCATTACTCCACTCATTAAAAACCAACCCATATCCTTAAACATTGTTAAAGTACCGAAGGTAAGGGCAAAGAAACCAAAAAATGTAGTAAGCATACTGACAAGAATCGATTGAAATGAATTCTTTATTGCAACAATAGTAGCGTGTTCAATATCTTTACCCTTCTTTAATCTTTCTTCTCTATACACACCATACAAAAAGAGACTATAATCCAAAGTAACAGCTATCTGCAGCACAACAATAATGGTTAACGTTAAATAATAAACCTGATCCTTCACCAATGACAATATCGCAACATTAATAAGCACCCCCATCAACATGGATGTCAATATCACAAACGGCAACAAAACTGAGGGAAATGTTATAAGGAGGAAAATCAACACGAACAATACTCCCCACATCACATACTTAATGATATCTCCCTGATACCGCTGCTGCATCTCAATAGCCATCACATAGGTAGAGCTAAAACCTGTTCCCGGTGGCATAGCTTTCCTAATCTTGTCAATAACACCAGCCATCTTCATGGTGTCACCATACGGAACACTGGCAGAAAGTGTAATTTGCGATTGAAGATATCCATCTTTCCAAAACATATCTTTTTCATCACCACTCCAAACTTCAGATGGCTGGTATACATCGTAAAAATCACCAATCCAAGTAATATCCTTGACTTCTGGAAGTTCCTTAGCCTTATCGATATAACCCTTGACCTCTACAGGGTCACTAACACTTGGAGTAATAGCCGTTAGTATATCTGCCATATCCTTGTCTTTCTTCAAGATATTCATTGCCTTAACAGCAGGTTCATCCTTAGGTATCGTTGACATGATGTCATAACTAAGCTTAAGATTGGTAGCTATAACATATCCCGAAAGTATAGCTAGTAGCAACACAAGGGATACAATCACATATCTTCGCCTATATACCCAATCTGCAAATTTATACATCTTATGCACCTCCTTACCGACCAGTTGGTCTCTCACTTTTATAATACTACCAACCAGTTGGTTTGTCAATGGCAATTTTTATTTTTATCTGGAACATATTAAAAGGTGTTAAGATAAGGAAGATAAAGAGGAGAAGGGGGAGATAAATGTGTATGCAGTGGAGCAAGATGCTATAGATATCAAAGGCAAACAACTATTCATAGCTATGGCTATATTCAGGTATATGCTTGGAATAGCAATAGCATACTGGGGTAGTAAAATTTTCAGCACACTGGGTGAAGTATACAGACAGGGCATGAGCGATAACTTTACAGGCATCAATTGTCTACGCTGTCCAATGCTACTAAAACAAAGTGCTACTGCACTGATTATATTTGGCATCTTTCTTATCATCATGTGGCTTATAGACAAAACGAAAGATTATCTCCCCGCAGGAATCATATGGATTTTTTCAGGAATATTCTTTATCTTTCCCACTCTACAGACTCATAAATCTACTGTTTTAGGCATATATTTCCTCTTACTTATTTGGTGGTTTATTGCACGGGTTAAAGAACCTTCCAAACTCTTGGGCTATATTCAAATATTCATGCCTTTAACACTGATAGGTGTTATATTTACCGACGACACCAGTGTATGGCTTTTTGGCGTGTTCTTGTCTATATCATTTGAAGGAGTTTACCTTGCCATTGAAGGTGCTTCTGAACTTTCCTTTGTCATATTGTCAGGGATAGAAGATAAGATAAACTATGAAAATGCCTTTTCTTTCCTAAAAGATTTAATGCGAACACTAACCATTCAAAAAACCATATTGTGGTTGGCACTGCTAGTGGTATTCGTAGATGTAGTAGGAGCTTTTTCCCAAAGTCACATATTAAAACAGATTACATACTATGGGTACCTCTTACTTGCCATAGCATATTTTCTATCGTGGTGGTATATGGGTATCAAAATATATAAGGTTCAAAAATCATTGGCAATCTCTGTATATATAGCATTGAGCATTATACTACTTTCCCTGTTTACCAAACTTATATGGGGACCGTTCCTTGCCATCATAGGAATACTCACAGGCATTAGCATCATGTCCCAAATTGGACCGGTATATGAAATGTATATCAGAAAATACGCTCCCGCCATTATGTTTGATGTGTACATTGACCACATCAGTATAGCCATGCTGTTTATTCTACTAACCGTAATCTTATACAGCAAAGATGCTAGCACAATTATGGTCAATGTTGCACCTTTTATACTGATATCACTTGGCTTTATCATAAAGATGCTTACATTGGCTTTCTTACTTGATACAACCATAACAACCCTTTCCAATATCCAGTATGCTATAGAGAGATTAAGAGAAGGTAAGAGTTGAAAGGGGGTACAATATAGATATGGTTAGATTTACGGTATCTGTAGACGACGAAATTGGAAAATTTATTGATTCTCTAGTCAAAGAGTATGGATATGCCTCACGGTCGGAATTAATCAGAGATCTGGCAAGGGAAAAACAGGCAGAGCTTGAAGTCGGTGAGAGTGAAGATGCCATAGGAGTACTCACAATTGTATACGATCACAACAACGAACTTATTTCAGAAAGACTTAATAAGATAGGACACGAGAAAACATGCCTAACGCTATTTTCCACACACATACATGCTACGGAACATAAGTGCGTGGAAATTATTGTATTGAGGGGTAAGGCAACAGAAATCAGAGATTTTGCTGTAAAACTCAGTGGCATAAGAGATATAGAGCTAAGCAAATTCTTATTAATACCTTTAAAGTAGGAGGGAAAAATTATGAGGAAAATCCTTGTTATTATGCTTATAATTTCAATACTTATCATCTCTACATACTCATTGCCAACGGTAATGGCATCCTCAGCCCCTAAAGTGGCAATTCTTCTTCCCAAGGAAGGTCAAACATATTCTCACAACGAACCTGTAAAGGTGGTATTCAACGTATCTGATGCCGACAGCAGTACTTTAACGTATTTTATAGCCGTAGATCGGCATCTTCTTAGCTCCGGTATCACATCTACCGGGCAGCTCACCGCCACCATAGGACCATTTCAACCTGGCAAACATACTCTTAACATAACAGTTATTGATAAAGAACACAACTACGACGTAGAAAGTGTAAGCTTCAATGTCATAAATAGCCCACCATCGGTAAAAGTACTCTATCCCTCCAACAATACATCTACCACGGCAACACATACAACACTTCTCATATATACCGAAGATCTCGACAACGCAACACTATCTTTAAATATTACAAATGGAAACTTCACGGCAAGCACTATTGTAAAAACGGGAACATACACTACAGATATTCCCCTAAATCAGGGCATCAACCATATAAATGTATCTGTTTCAGATGGCTATCAAACAGCTTCCACAACTATAACGGTAAAACAGGTACCTACGCAGGTAAAAATTATATTTCCACAAGAGGGAATGATGCTTAGAACAGGCACAATCAACATTAAGGGAAAGGTTTACACAACAACGCTAACCATATATCAACTACTCATCAACGGAAAAACAGTTTTAACAGGAACCACCGCCCAGACAATACCAGTGATTTACCAGGTAAACGCCACTCAAACAGGTACTTTAAAAATCAATCTAATATCCCAAACAGGAAGTTATACAGCAAGTGATACAGTCAGTATCCACATTATCTCTAAACCGAATGTAAAATTAATATTTCCCCGTATTTTAGAAAAGGGAATAGCAACTTTAACAGTTATTAGTGATATGGCACTTGACAACGTGAATATATACACAGACACAATGGCAATTAGGACGCTTTCACGTATCTCTTCGGGTACAACAACATTCCCCGTGCAAACACAACTTTATGCCGATAGAAATATACACACAATAGCTTTGTTAAGCAACAACGAGGTTTTAGCATCTGCAACCTTCACTGTTACAGGCAATATACCACGTATATACTCACTTGGAACCCCTACTCAAACACAGGCACCAACAATTCTAATTACCCCTGAGGTAGATGGAGCATCAACAACATATGTATATGTAGAGAATAAAAACATTGGCACACCGCCTATTACCTATACTCCACCTGAAGACGGAACATACACTATAAAAATCAATGCCATTGGTGGAGCATCTTTTAGTGTATGGAAAACGGGAACCGTAACCTTTATTTGGAAACCCATTATATCTATCAAAGACGCATACTGGGAAAGCGGTAAACTAAACGTATCAATAGAAATCACCGACTATGACAAAGATGTAGATATGCTAACGATTCAGCCCATCAATCTCTACTGGCCCATTCACATGACCAGCACCACACAGATATTCAACGTAGAAATACCTGAAACCTATATCACCATCGGATCCACTCTTACCATCGTGGCACATGATACTTCAGGCTATACATCAACATTAACGTTTACAGTTCCTGGGAAAATACCATCTCCACGCATTATCTCACCTAATCCCGAAACAGGTATCACAGTATTTGAGGATACCGTCCAGGTTACCGTTCAAGTAGATGCCACAGGTACCATATACTGGTATCAAGATGGATATCTAACAAAAAAACAGCCAGCTCCCAAAGTGGGTAGTTATACATACATGTTCTTTGTTCCCGATGTCAAGCGATATACCATATACGCACGCCTATGTGACGGTACTGCCTGCTCTCCATCATCACAAACACTTATTGTCAAGAAAGGGGCATTTGTCAAATTATGGGTAGGCAAGACCATGTACTTCGCCAATGGCAAAGTATCTGCCATGGATGTATCACCATTTATAGACCCACGTTTTAACAGAACTGTTGTTCCCATCAGATTTGTGGGAAGTGCACTAGGATATCAAATTGACTGGAACGCCCAAACAAGGGATGTTACACTTCAAAAAGACGATTTAAAGATCGTGATGAATCTCAAGGTAAGAGATAAGGTAAAAATTAAGGTCAATAACCAAGTAAAAACCGTATATGTAGGCTCTGCAACTGTTATAATACAAAACAGTGGTATACCCTCCATTATTAATCTCCATCACTTCAATGGACAAGACATGGGAGAACCTATAATCGTAGACAGTCGCACATATGTGCCCGTAAGATTTCTCTCGGAAATCTTAGGTGCCAAAGTAAGCTGGGACCCAAAGACCAAAGGTATTAGTATTCTTCTAATACCATGAAGGTAATACAATCCCTTGAGGATTTGCAACATAAAGGACCCTACCTGATATCGGGTAGGGTCCTTTCCATAGAAAATAATATGGCAACAATAGTTATCAAGTGGAATTTATCAGCTAAGATTCCCCTTGATACACCAGGAATAGAACCCGATGATTACATATCTGCATCAATTGACAATGTAATCAAAGTAGAAGAAATTGGCAATAGAAATTATATTATTCCCCAAAACAGCCATATCATTACTGACCTATCGGTTGTTTTATCGCAATTTAGAAAAAATCACCCCACGCTTGAAGATGTTCTAAAAGATATTACTGACCATACACTCTTATGTATACTTAAGCAATTTCTATACAAGGAAATAACAACACATTGCTCCACGTGGAATAAGAAAAAATACTTTCGTATAGGATACCATACAGCACCATCGGCACGAACATATCACCATGCATATATTGGGGGAAACTACATACACAGCGTTGGTGTTGCCATAATGGCAAAGACAATAGCACAACAAAAAGGAATA
>CAZATH010000015.1:0-15600 GCA_964487995.1 uncultured bacterium | reverse complement strand
GTGTGTAAATGTTTATGGTGGTTGTGTTATTAAATATGAAGAGGTTATTTACCCTGATAATGTAGTATGCTTATCTGTTTCGTCTATTTTTTTAGGTGGTCCCAGCGTCAATGCAGACAGTGAAGCTGTAGGGGTTGTATCAAATACTTTACAAGAACTTAATTCTAATGTCAGCGTAGTTGGTGTTAGCAAAGACACTGTGGTTAATGCAAATAGTTTGAAAAGTTTTAAGGAAACTGTATATTATATTGAACTAAAAACTCATGTTATGCCATATAATATCCATTCCAGTAAAGATTGGCAAGAATACCTGTTTTATATGGCGAGAAAATATAACGTTGTTGATGAGATTAAACATAGTTTATACGAAGTTCCTATGATATTGGCTAAACATGGTTATGATTTAAACTCAGGTTATGATTTTGTATTTACCATTGCCATAAAGAAAGTAAAAGGTAAATGGTATGCTCTTGATGGTGCCTTTCCTACAGGTGATAAATTTGACCTAAAAAGTTATTTAAAAGATTTGGTTGAGCCTTATAGTTATTCCAATAGCAATTTATCATGGGGAAATAGTTGGGGATATAATGCATATTCTTATTGGTTGGCAACAGATTATGCACTGAAATATGCCACTACTCCTAATAAAAAATATCGTTTTTTAATGATGTAGATTGTCAAAATTTTGTCTCTCAAGCTTTACATGCAGGACATATCCCTTTTTCAACGGAGTGGAGAGCATATACACCTGCTTGGGTAAATGTAGATGATGCTATAACTTATTTTAAGAAAAACCATATATACCGATTGGTTTATCACGGCAAAGGAACAAACCATATACCTTTGGTGTTTATAGGAATGGTAGGATATATACATTTCAATCGTAATGGTGAGCCTGATCATGCGTTTATGATAACCAGTGTCAGTGAAGGTCGTGTAAAATATTCTGCTCACACAAGAAATGTTAAAAATGCTCTATTTACCAAGAATTATTATGCCTGGATATACGATGTTGTATACTGGAAAACTTATTAATTGATTGCCAATGCCACCCTGCCTATAAAAAGGAGGTGTTGTGCATGAGAAACAAATACAAAGGCTTTTTACCGATATGGATAGGTGTTATTATTTTGTTGTTTGGATTGTTAGGTTGCAATAATGCAATGGGTTTTAGAATTGTCACATCAAGCGAAAGTATTGACAAAGGGCATAGTGTAGAGAAAGCTTATGTTCGGGTTATTAGTAAAGAGGGAAAGGAAATAAAATCTCAACTGCTGTATACTGCTACTTGCTACAATACTTCAGAGAGCCGAATATATCCTTTTTCCGCTTACGGGGATGTTTGGATTGCTATAAAGGGTGATTGTTCAGTCAAACTGTATCCGCAAAATCTTGTTTCTGTCCATGTAAAACAGGTAAATGGCATTGGATGTGGTGTATTGTTATATGATGGTAAAGAAATGTGGGTGTGTAAAGAAAAAGTTGGTAGCGATGTTTCAACTATTAAATTTGCTGGAAAAACGTATGATGTTGAGAGATTGGTTACGGTTTTGTATTCTCCTAAAGAACCGATAGCTCTTGCCAATGATGGGACAAAGTTAAAGGCTACCGGCTTGTTTTCCGGTAAAAATTATCAAATCAATGGAGATACCAAAGAAATGGCTTCTTATGTCATAGCAAAAGCCCCTTTAATGGTTGGTGGTGTGTCGTGCACAGAGAATATCGATGGTTCTTCTACTTTGTGGAAGGTTGAGCATGATGCTGTTATATTTACGGTTTACAAAGATACAATGTGTGGAGTTAAAGATGGAAAAGTTGTTTCTTTGCCAGAAAAAGATTTAGTTCCTTATGTGAGCTATTCTGAAGAAGGCAGTGTTTTGCATTTGTGGAATCAGAAGACTATAAACTTTTCTACTTTTACATTTGTTATAGATTCACCACACTTCAGCTATTTTGAACAATAGATTGATAATATTTGCCTGGGTAATGTATACGCTATATGTCTTGTATAATCTTTTATAGGGGTTTTATATTCTTTGTGGCAAATATTTGAGAAAGGAGGATGGCAAATGCTTGAAGAAAAGCATTTTAAACATCTAGAGATGATAGAAGACCTTGTGTTTCAGGTAATGGACTTTACACTCAACTGGAGGCAAAGTGGGCATCCTGGAGGATCTCACTCTAAAACGCCAATGTTCTTGGGCCTGCTGTTTTCCGGTTATATGAAGTTTGATATTAGATATCCTGAACATCCCCTTGGCGACAGATTCATTCTCTCAGCTGGACATACCATACCAATGGTATATGCAACCCTTGCCGTTATATCTGAGGCTTTTCGTAGGAAGTATAAGGAGACAGGTGATAAGAAGTATTATATTGATCCCGAGAAAATAGTATTGCCCGAGGATATGATGAAGTTTAGACATCGTGGTGGTCTTTCCGGTCATGCAGAGTTTGCAGGAAAGACATTGTTTATCAAGTACAATACCGGTCCATCTGGGCATGGACTTCCTGCATCTGTTGGTGAGGCATTTGCACTGAAAAGGGCAGGTTTGTCGGGTGTGAAGGTATGGGCCATTGAAGGCGAGGGTGGTTTAACTCCTGGTGGTTCCCATGAGGCAAAGAATTCAGCCTATGGGCTTGGAACAGGTAATCTCTTCTGGATGATTGATTGGAATGACTTTGGCATTGATGATAGGCCATTTTCTTCAGTTGTCCATGGCACACCTGAGGATTGGTTTGCCCCCTATGGCTGGCATGTAGTGGGTACACCTGAAGGTACTAATTATAAGGAGATACTGAGGGTTATTGCAGATGCCGTGGAGAATGCTACAGAAAATAGGCCCAATGTGATGTGGTTCCGCACCCGTAAGGGTTATAAGTATGGTAAATACGATAATAAATCTCATGGTAGCCCCCATAAACCTAATAGCCCTGAATTTTGGGAAAGCCGTAAATATTTCATGGAGAAATATGATATCCAGTTTGAGGGAGCATTTGAGCCTGCACCTTCTGATCCCGAGGCATTTAAAGAGCAAACATGGAAGAATATACAGATTGCACTTAGCCTGTTTGATAAGCATCCAGAGCTTGTAGATTTTATTACCGATAGGCTTATAGAGATTGCAGAAAGTGTTCCCTCACATGAAGATTTCAAGGAAACTATAAAGGTAGTTACCGATAAGACAATATTTGACGATCCAGAGTTGTGGGATTATGAGAAATATCCAGAAGATATTTTCTTTAAGCCGGGAACAAAGGCAGCTAACAGAAATGCACTAAAGACATGGGGAGCGTATATCAACTATTTGGGATGGAAGAAGTTTGGACAACCTATATTCCTTGCAGCTTCTGCCGATTTAACAGAATCTACCAATCTTCATGGATTTGGTGAGGGATATGGTGAATTTGAAGGTTGGGGTTGGTATGATAGGGTGTATAACAAAGATGGTGCTTTGTTACCACAACCGATAACAGAGTTTGCCAATTCTGCGATTTCCACAGGTGTTGGTTCTGTTAATGTGTCTTCTGCCGATGTTCATAAAGAGTTTGCCGGTTTTTACATGGCAACATCTACCTATGGTTCGTTTTCTTATCTGAAATACGGACCCTATAGATTATTTAGTCAGATGGTTCAAGATTGTGAAGTTAGACTTGGAAAGGTATTGTGGGTTGCTGGCCACTCTGGACCTGAGACGGCAGAAGATTCCCGCACTCACTTTGGTATCTTTGCAACTGGTGTTACTCAGCTCTTCCCAGATGGACATGTGGTAAATCTCTATCCTTGGGAGGCAAATGAAGTGCCCGTTGTGTTGGCTGCAGCCTTTCGCGAGAAATTCCACATTGTGGTTTTACATCTTACAAGACCTAAGATAGAAATTCCCGATAGAGAAAAATTGGGAATTCCCCATTATTTTGAGGCTGCCAAGGGTGCATATCTGATTCGTGACTTTAAGGAGGGAGAACCCAAAGATGGTGTTCTTATCGTAAGGGGCACAATGTCTACCTATAACCTCCTAAAGATACTTCCTGAGTTAGATAAGAAGTATAACCTTAAGATTGTTGCCGCTATTTCCAGAGAACTGTTTGATTTGCAACCCGAAGAGTATAGAAATAGTATTCTTCCTAGAGAAGATTACCTTGATTCTACTATTATCTCTAATGAGTCTCGTAAAGTTATGAGACAGTGGGTTGCTTCTTTCGTCTCCGAGAAGTACGCCATGACATCCGATTGGGATAATAGATGGCGCACAGGTGGTAGTGTTGATGAGGTTGTTGAAGAGGCACACCTAGATCCTGAACACTTGCTTGAGGGTATTAAGAGATTTGTAGAAGATAAGCGCAAGAGAAGAAGTATGTTGGGTATTCCAGAGAATCGGTAGGTAGATAATTAAGTACTTGATGCAAAGGGGAAGAAATTTTTCTTCCCCTTTGCTTTTTGCTCTTTCTAAGTTAAATATATCTTTCTATATGTATTAACTAAGGTATCCATATGTATTAATGTTTTATATACATAATATTAGGAATACTTAAATATCTAAGTAAAGATGAGATGTTATACTAAGGCGTAATAGTGAGGGAGGGGTTTATGTGAGAGGCATTGGAAAGAGTAAGAGAGTAGATGTTTTAAATATGCCTATCTGGAAAGCTTTACTGAAACTTTCTATTCCAATGATGCTCTCCTTTGCCTTTCAGACAGTTTACAACATGGTTGATGCCTATTTTCTGGGTAAGTTGGGAACCACTCAATTTGCTGCCCCCACTTTGGTTTTTCCACTTGTATTTACGTTTATAGCTATCGGAATGGGATTTGGTGTTGCAGGTAGTGCCCTTGTATCTCAATATATAGGTGCAGGTGAGGAAAGAAAAGCTGAGAAGGCTGCTGCGCAGGTTATGTTGATAATGACTGTTATTGGCTTATTCGTGATTACCTTTGCATTAATATTTTCTAAGCCGATGGTATGGGCTTTGACGGGCAATAAGAATGCCGAAGTGTTTCCATATGCCCTTAAATATTTTCGAATTGTTGTTTATGGTATTGTCTTTGCATATTTGTTTAACGTATCTTCCAGCATTTTTCGAGGACTTGGTGATGCGAACTTTGCTATGGAGCTCATGCTTATATCCACATTAGTCAATATTGTTATGGATCCTATCCTTATATTCGGATGGGGACCTATTTCTGCAATGGGGGTAAGTGGTGCTGCGTGGGCAACTACGTTTGCCCGCTTGGTTGTTGTGATACTTGCCCTTGTTACATTGTTTTCAGGTAAAAGGGGTTTAAAAATTCATTGGTCAGATTTTTATCCAGATTTCAACCTAATTGCCAAGGCAATAAAGGTTGGAATTCCGGGAAGCATAGGACAGGTTATTACATCATTTGGTTTTGTTGTGGTAATGAAAGCTGTTTCTAGATTCGGTCCTGTGGTTGTTTCTGCGTATGGAATAGGTAATAGAATTATTGGCTTTATTACCATGATAGCTGTAGGTATAGGCATGGCTGTCTCTGTGATGGTGGGACAATTTATTGGAGCAAGGAGATACGAAGAAGCTGAAAAGACAGTTACTACGGCTTTTATTATGTCTATGATCTTTGTTGGTTTTCTTTCTACTTTGACGTTTTTCTTTGGAAAGCACATTACCCATTTCTTCATAAATGACAAAAAGGTTATAGAAGTTGGTGTCCAGATGTTTAAGTATGTTTCATTTTCTATACCTTTCTTTGGATCTATGAATATTTTTATTAGTGCTCTTAACGGAGCGGGTAAATCTTTTCAAGCCACTGCTGCCAATGTAATTCGCCTATGGGGTGTGAGGGTGCCTCTTGTGTTTTATCTTTCTAAAATTTTGGGTTATAAGGGTATTTTCATTGCCATGCTGATTAGCAATATTGTGGCAATGATCATTGCGTATATCTTCTATAAATTGACGCCGTGGAAAAAGGGTATTATTCACGACTGAGAAAGTAGACTCATAGTTCATTACTATCTGAAAACCTTCAAGTAGTTTGTATTATCTGGGAGTAATAATATCAAGCCCCCCTGAAACCTTTTTTCTTAGGTTTCGTAATTCTATATAGAATATATGTTAGGGGGTGTTGATATGAAGAGATATATCTTATTTGCATTGTTTATTTCACTCATAATATCTGTTTCCTATGTTTTACCCGTTTCTTCGGCTTCTGTAAAGTGGATATCTTTTCCGAAATTTGCTATTACCCATCTTAGTGTATCTGGGGATCAGCTACTGGTTGGAGGTATTACAGATGTATATGACAAAATTGCTGGGGGAGAAGTTCATCTCATTGATATGGGATATGGTTCTTGGAATGGGGATAAGTTAAGTATTACCCGATGGGTTCCACCTGTTAAGGATAGTTATCCACCTACGTTGCAATCTGAAGATACCGATCCCATTCTTTCTATTGTGAAAATCAATGATACGATTATTGTTTCAACAATACATGCGTATTATATATGGCATATTGGGGAAGATATGCCCAAAGATTATGGTTCTGGTGCTGGTATGGAGGCTTTGGCAGTTTACAAAGGGAATGTGTATGGCACATGGTTAAATAGGGTGTATAAAGTGGACCTTTCTAACGGTCATCTTATCCAGGTAGCAAAAGATATTCCCAATCTTGTTGATGAGTATGATTTAGATATTGGTATATATGGTCTTGCCGTTTATAAAGATTATTTGATTGCCTTTGGCACAGGGGGTATTTTCTTCCTTCAAGATGATGGCAATGGTAAGTTAAAAGTGGTCAAATATTATCTTGATAAGAATGTAGAAGGTAAATATGATATTGGAGATGAGTGTATTAATCAAAATGGTTATGTTGTATGGGATCATTATCTGATTCTTCCAGAAAGTAGCTTTTCGTTTGTCAAGTTTGTTGATCTTGAAAATGAAAATGAATTTACTGCTGATGTGCCAAAGTCTATATTTCGTATAACCACCGATGGAACGTATGTATATGGTTTAACCCAAAGGGGGATGGTGTTTGCCTTTAAGCCAGATGCTTCAAGACATCGGCTTAATATTATGTGGCAATATGATTTTAAAAAAGAGGCAACTTCAATTGTGGCTTATCAAGGTAAGATTCTTGTAACCTTTAAAGATGGTAGGTTAGCTGTTATTAGTAGCGATACCCAATTTTCCGATGTCCCGACAGATTATTGGGCTTATGATGCCATTAGATATTTGGCTTCAGAGGGTATTGTCAGTGGTTATCCCGATGGTTCATTTAAACCAGAAAAGAGTGTTACCAGAGCGGAGTTTGCCAAGATGCTTGCCACTGCTATGAATCTGCCTCTCCGTTGCGATGATACATTACCTGAAATATACAAGGATGTTCATGCCGGTGATTGGTATTGTAAGTACATTACACCTGTTGTGAAAGCTGGATATATGAAGGGATATGGTGGGGGTAGATTTGGACCCAATAATAAGGTAAAGAAAGAAGAGATTTTGACTACCATTGTAAGAATTAAAAAATGGCAACTTATAACTCCCGAAGAAGGTACTTTTCCTGATGTTGCTAAAAATCATTGGGCATATCCATATATCGAAACTTCTGTAATACATGGCCTTGTAAAGAAATTAGATCCCCACATTACCGATGGGAAATTCCATTTGGGGGTGCCTGCCACGAGAGCTCAAACAGCCGTTTTTATGTATAGAATGATGCACTGAAAAGGGGGAGGGGACTCCCCCTTTATCTCATTGGTAGAATATATTTGAGCATGAAAAAATGTGGTGTTTGTAAGAGTATCTTAATTTTAATCGGTATAGTTTTATGTTTTTCTTTTGAAAGTGTAACTGCAAATGGGCAGCAAAATGCCTTTGTTGATGTCTCTTCATGGGTGTATGTTTTACAAGATGCCCAGATAGAGCATATTCTTTTTGCCCATCCGAGTATTGCTGTTATGGATTATTCATACGATGGGTCAGATGGCGGAGCATATTCCAGACAGCAGATAATAAAGCTTAGAGAAAATGGTATTGTTCCCATTGCCTATATTAGTATTGGTGAAGCAGAAGATTACCGTTGGTATTGGGATGAAAGTTGGTATAATTCTCCGCCTTCATGGCTTGGTAGAGAAAATCCTCACTGGCCAGGCGATTATGCTGTGAAGTTTTGGTACCCAGAGTGGCAAAGCATTGTCTTTAGATATGTTGACAAAGTAATTTCTCAAGGATTTCAGGGGGTGTATCTTGATAAAGTAGATATCTATGAGTATTGGGCGGATGAAGATAATGGAGAAGATATATATCTACCAGAATCCACAACGGCTTCTCTTATGATAGATTTTATTAAGAAGATATCACAGTATGGGCATAAAAAAGTGTTTCCCTTTTATGTCTTTATTCAAAACGGAGAAACTCTTGTCGATTATGACGATGGAAGATTAATATCACATATAGATGGTATTGGTATAGAAGCGCTGTTTTACGAAGGGAACAAGGTAAATCCTCCTACTTATATTCAGAAAAGAATAAAATATCTTGAATTTTTCAAAGATGCCGGTAAAGTGGTCATGGTTGTTGAGTATGTTGATTGTGGTAAGGATATGGATAATCTAAAGAGAATACAAGATGCTATAAGAAAAAATCTGTATCACGGCTACATTCCATATATTGCCAAATGTGATTATGAGCTTAGGGGGGTTAACATTATACCTACCTTACAACCCTTCGTATACCCAGGAAATGGTATATCCTATAGTGGCTATAGATAATCAGGAGGGATATATATGATTAAGACAATTGTTTATAAAAATAAGAGGGAGCAAAAATTATCTCCCAATAGGTTTAATCTCATTATTGGAAGCAGTGGTTCTGGTAAAACTTTGTTTTTAAAATCTTTATTTGCATCTATATGCCATAACAGAACAGGTGTTCCTCTTGAGGAAGTAAAATCTCAGATGCTCTTTGATAGTGATATTGAAACATTGATAGAATTTGAAGATGTGTTCAGTGGAACGGTCTTTTTTATACCATCGTGTGATGCCTATTTTTATAGGGAAAACTATACTGATATGCCCCTTCATATCAGAAAAACCTTGGGTGTTTATCGCTCTTGGCTAAAGCGTGGATATAGCTTTGACGACACCATAGAGAATATTGCCACGATTTCTGAAGGTAACTATGGAGGGGTTTTAAAAATAAAAGTTTTTATGGCAGTTCAAAAGGAAATATCATCAGGTGATATCCTTCTTGTTGATCTGATTGAAGCAGGTGTAGATGCTATATTGTGGAAGTGGTGGATAGATAGAATAAAAGACCTTGTAAGTGATGGTGTCCAGGTATTTTTGTCTACCCATGACTTTTTTGTATATACCTATATTAGAACTATTATGGAAAAAGGCACTATTTTTTATTTTGATGGTGGTAATATAAAAAGCTTTTCCCTTGAAGAAGGTATTCCCGAGGATTCTCCGATACTTAAAATACCCCTTGAGGTGCTGGAAAGTGCCATGTAAAAGCTTTTTATGGGATAGAGATGATATCTTGTATGGTATGGAATGTGAGGGTAGAGAGCCATTTTTGGTGATGCTTTCTTCTAGAAAAGGTATAGCCGGTGAAGACCTCAAAAAATATGCCCGTATGCATCGCGAGGATCATACTGTTCCGCCATTGGTGGATGCAGTATATGATTACGAAGATAGTGTTATTTTTATAGAGGTTAAGCGCTTTGCACATCCTAAAGCCGTGCTTGGTGTGGTAAAACGGCTTCTTAGTAAAGAAAAGGTATCCGATAAGTCACTGCCATGGGGTAGTGGTTGGAAAACACTTCTGTTTAAATTGAGACATCCATCGTTTGTTTTACCCAGGGGATATTACGATGTTGAGCCTCTTATGGGATTTATACGTAGTCTACCCGAGGATGTATGGATAGATCTGCAGAGAAAAGTGACTTCTTTGAAGGTCAGAAAAGTGTCATATTTACAGACAAGACTGGTAGAAAAGTTCAAATATACATACGAGACGTTATCGGAAGAGTGGATAAGAGGGAGGCAAGTTTACTATTTTGTTGTATTGTTTGCAAAACCTCTTTGGTTATCTCGCAGTGATATGAGAATTTTTTCATATTTGCTTAGACATAATATTGTGAATCATTTAAGGGAAAATAGTCAAGGGATATATGTTTTGTTTCAGAGCGGTGAGCTTCTTGATGTGGATGTTATGTATCATCATTACATAAGGGGGTATAGCCATGTATAGGACTTTTAGTAATGATGTAATAAAAGAAGTTCTTACAGAGGGAGATTTTAGCCGGACTATTGAAGATATAGTAAAAGGTGCACAGCAATATGTGTATTTTGCATCGGCATGGGTCAAGGGTGGCATGTTTAGACGCATTATGTCAAATATTGATACAACATTGGTTGACGTGAGACTCATTGTTCGTGGTAGTGAGAAAAAAGATTTTGAAATTACAGATCCCAGTGTCTTTGGCATCGAGGGTGTCAAGTATGCATATCATCCTTCTCTACATGCCAAGATGATTATTGTTGATGGGAAAAAGGCAATTGTTGGTTCTGCCAATATTACATATTCCGGTTTAAAGGAACATGGTAATAGGGAAGTGGCCATTGTTATAGAAGATGAAGAGGTAATAGGAGAACTTGTCTCATATTTTCAAACAATATGGAATGAGAGTTATGAATATTCTCCTAACCTTGTAGGAATGATCATGAATCCGTCGCGTTCTTCTGAGCTTGAAATTTTACTGCTTAGACCTTCTAATGAAGTTCCTGAGGGGACACTTCTTGTTGCTCCATGGGACGTAGATGGTGATAAGCAACATATTATCATGAGGGTAGATTCGGTTATTGCCTATAATACAGGGTTTTTCTTGAATCCATTTTGTAGTGAAAACTCGCATATGTTCCCTAATCCTTCTGATATCACATTTGTCAATGATGAAGATAAACCCCATGCATGGCGTGTTGGTGCCCTTTTGTCTTATGTGGAAAAAAGTAGTAATTTTTACATGGCACGTTGTTCTGTATTGGGTGTTCATAGAGGTGGTAAGCTTGAGCCTCTGTTTTCAGCACCTCCCATTGGACTTCCCGTTTATAAAGATGTTGAACATAAAGATTCTGGTAGTGCATTACCTGAAAGAAAAGATGGTATAGCAGAAATGCTCATGAAGGATATGTCTGGTGGTAGCATGCAGATGCCTGTAAAGGTGGGAAGGCTTTACGCTACAGATATCCCTATTTATATTGATATTTCCTATATTTCCCGACGTGATAAAGCACGCCATATGGCAATCTTAGGTACTACGGGTTCTGGTAAGAGCTATTTTGCACAGAAGATACTTGTTCCAGGAATACTTGATGTTGTTAAGAGAGAGGGATTTTTCAAAGATGGTTTTAGAATTGTTGTTATAGATCCCCATGGTGAATGGGCTGAAAAATTAAAAAAGTCAGGTGTGGATGTCAAAGAAATTAAAGTTCCTGAGCTTAATGTACCACTGTGGTATGGTGAAGAATCTTGGCAGGAGTTTTTATCTGTTTATGACATAAGATTTGGTGGAAACGATGGTGCCGGTAAATACAACAAACGTGTATTCTGGGAAATAAGAAGAGGACATAGAGATGAAAGTACCTATCATTTCTTTCTTCGGGAACTTGCCGATGTTGTAAATCAATTTAAAGATGTATATACAAAGAAAGAGGAAAAAGATATCTCCCCTCACTTGGCAAATGAGATAGGAGATGTCCTTAGGCAAAATGCCGATTTGTTGAAAAGGTATGTCTTTGAAGTTTTAAACGAAGAAAGTGCTCCAGTGATGGTATTTAATCTATCAGAAACGTTGGATAATTTTCAAAGAACGCAACTGGTGGGTTTAATAATCTCTCTGATTTTTAATCAGATGAAGATGTTCAAAGCCCAGCGTAAAGATATATCTACCATACTTGTGATAGAGGAAGCCCACAACTTTGCCCCTGAAAAGGGATATGGTATGGTATCTACAGGTAAAGATAATATTGCCCTGAGTGCCATTTCCAAAGTTGCCGCAGAGGGAAGGAAGTTTGGTTTGGGTATGGTTATTATCACACAGAGACCCGCATCTGTAAGTAAATATGTTTTATCTCAAATGGGAACGTATGCTATCTTTAGGCTTGTCAATAAAAATGACCTTGATGCGGTGGTGTCTGCTATTGAATTTGCAGGGGCAGATATTCTTGGGAAACTGCCGTCTTTGAAAACAGGTATGGCACTTCTCAGTGGTTTATCGCTACCATTTCCCGTGTTTGTAGATATGAGACAGGATGATAAGGAGGGATAGTATGAGAATATTATTAACAGGTGGAGCGGGTTTTATCGGATCACATATTGCTGATATTTATGTAAGAAATGGTCATGAAGTGGTAATAATAGATAATCTTTCAAATGGGATGAAAGCCAATGTGCCAGATGGGGTAAAACTTATTGTCGGTGATATCGCTGATACCTCTCTTATTAAGAGTATTATCAAAGATTTTAAGCCAGATATTATTAACCATCAAGCAGCTCAAATAGATGTTGTAAAGTCTATAGAGGATCCAATACTGGATATTGATATCAATGTAAAAGCTTCTGTTAACTTGATCAAGATTGCCAAAGAGTATGGAGTTAAGAGGTTTATCTTTGCATCTTCTGGTGGAGCCATATATGGTGATGTCCCAGAGGGTATCGTACCAGATGAAGATTATCTTCCCAGACCTATGAATCCCTACGGTGCAGATAAGCTTACTGTAGATATGTATCTAACATTTATGGGGCTTTCTTATGTTTCTCTTCGCTATGCCAATATATATGGACCACGACAAGGACTTGGTGGTGAGGCCGGTGTAATAGGTAAGTTTATTAGCCGTGCTATCAGAGGAGAGCCTCTCTATATATTTGGTGATGGTTATCAGACGAGAGATTATACCTATGTGGGCGATGTTGCCACTGCCAACCTTTTGGCTTTAGATAATTTACCAGATGGAATATACAATGTCTCAACTGGACAGGAGACCAATTTATGGCAAATAGTAGATGCTATCCGTAAAGAGATACCAGATATTAAAGTAGAAGAGAAGGAGCCTCGTCCAGGAGATGTTCGCCGTTCTGTTATGAGTAGTAAGAAGCTTCAGCGTTATGGATGGAGACCTATGGTTTCTCTTAGGGAGGGTATACATAGGACGGTTCAGTGGTGGAGCAAAAATGCGTAGTATCTAATGTTTCTAATGTTTAGACATGAAGAGTGGGGGATATCTCTCACTCTTTTTTTTTGTGTGATGGTATTGATAGCAATGAAACTATATTATTGCTAAAACCCTTGAATATAAAGAGGGGTTTTGTGGTATAATTACATTGCACTGAGTAGCAATAAGAATAAAACATTGCTAAAACTGATAGGGAGGTGACGGGGCTATGAATCTTAGACCACTGGGAGACAGAATCGTGGTAAAACCCCTGGAGAAGGAAGTAAAGACAAAGAGTGGAATTCTTATTCCTGACACTGCAAAGGAGAAACCACAGGAAGGAGAAGTAGTGGCTGTTGGTAAGGGTAAGCTTCTTGACAATGGTCATCGTGCTGAGATGGAGGTTAAGGTAGGAGATAAGGTTATTTTCTCCAAGTACGCTGGAACTGAGGTAAAAATTGGAGACGAGAAGTATCTTATTCTCTCTGAAAGAGATGTACTTGCCATTGTTGAGGGATAAAAATTTATAAAGGGAGGTGGTAAGCATGGCTGCAAAGATGTTAGAGTTTGGTGTAGAGGGACGTAAGGCACTAGAGCGTGGTGTTAATAAGCTTGCAGAGGCTGTAAAGAGGACACTTGGTCCAAAGGGTAGATATGTGGTTCTTGAGAGGAAGTTTGGTTCTCCCCTTATCACAAATGATGGTGTAACTATTGCAAAGGAAATTGACCTTCCCGATAAGTTTGAGAACCTTGGTGCACAGCTTGCCAAAGAAGTGGCATCTAAGACCAATGATGTTGCCGGTGATGGTACAACCACTGCTATAGTTCTCGCACAGGCTCTTGTTCGTGAAGGTCTTAAGAATGTAGAGGCTGGTGCCAATCCAATAGCTTTGAGAAGAGGTATTGAGAAGGCTGTTGAGAAAGTAGTAGAAGAGATTAAGAAGCTTGCCCGTGAGGTAAAGGATAAGAAGGAGATTGCAGAGGTTGCTACCATATCTGCTAAGGATCCTAAGATTGGAGAGATTATTGCCGAGGCAATGGAGAAGGTTGGTCGTGATGGTGTTATCACCGTCGAGGAGGGTAAGGGTCTTGATATTGAGCTTGAGGTCGTTGAGGGTATGGAGTTTGATCGCGGTTATATTTCTCCATACTTCATTACCGATGCTGAGAAGATGGAGGTTGTGCTAGAAGATCCCGTTATTGTTATCACCGATAAGAAGATATCCAATCTTCAGGAGTTCTTGCCACTTCTTGAGAAGGTTGTTCAGACCAGCCGTACCTTCCTTATCATTGCCGAGGATGTTGAGGGTGAGGCACTTGCAACACTTATTGTTAACAAATTAAGGGGAACATTTACTGCTGCAGCTGTTAAGGCACCTGGCTTTGGTGAGAGAAGAAAGGCAATGCTTCAGGATATAGCCATTCTCACCGGTGGTCAGGTCATCTCTGAGGAGCTTGGTATTACATTTGAGACTGCTACACCTGATATGTTTGGTCGTGCTAAGCTTGTTCGTATCAACAAGGATCGTACCATTATTGTCGACGGTAAGGGTGATCCTGAGGCAATTAAGGCACGTATTGAGCAGATCAAGAAGCAAATGGAGCAGACCGATTCTGAGTATGAGAAGGAGAAGCTTCAGGAGCGTCTTGCTAAGCTTGCCGGCGGCGTAGCAGTAATACGTGTGGGTGCCGCAACAGAAACCGAGATGAAGGAGAAGAAGCACAGGGTAGAGGATGCCGTTAACGCAACTAAGGCTGCCGTTGAAGAGGGTATTGTGGCCGGTGGTGGTACGACATATCTCCACACGTTGAGTGTCCTTGAATCCCTTGAGAAGGAGCTTGAGGGAGACGAAGCAACTGGTGTTCGTATCGTATATAGAGCACTTCACTGGCCAGCCAGAGTTATTGCCGATAATGCCGGTTATGAAGGTGCTGTTATTGTTGAGGAAATGAAGAAGAGAGAATATCCTATAGGATTTAATGCAGCCAAGGGTGAGTATGAGGATATGTTTGCCTCTGGTATCGTAGATCCTGCAAAGGTTACCCGTGCTGCACTACAGAATGCAGCTTCTATCGCTGCAATGATTATCACAACAGAAGCTCTTGTTGCTGAAGAGCCGGAGAAAGAAAATCCTGCTCCTGCTGCTCCTGGAATGGGTGGAATGGACTTCTAATACCAAATGTAGTAAATACGCTGAGGGGGAAGCCATGCTTCCCCCTTTTTTATTTCCAAAGGAGAGGAGGAATGTTTTTATTGGTTTTTAGTCTTATCAAAAATGGTATATCCTTCTTGTCGATAAGTTGGTGTTGAGAAAGCGTATTTATAATAGAGTCTTTTAATGTTGGATGCATCTCGATACTTTCTGCTACTTTACTCATAGCCAGAATATTAAAAGATGATATTATCTGT
>CAZATH010000014.1:7269-15630 GCA_964487995.1 uncultured bacterium | reverse complement strand
GGATTACCAAGTTTAGCTCCATTTGATAAAATTCTTGTGTATGCATATGCAGATATGGTGCCTGTAGAACTAATTAACCAATTGAAGATTGGAGGAGTTATGATAATTCCGTTGGGTGATGAGATAATGCAGTATTTGACCAAGATTATTAAAACTGAAAAAGGCGATATTATGGAAAGGTTTTATCAGGTTAGATTTGTGCCATTGAAATAATGAGAGAAATTATCGAGAACATTTTAGAAAAATATGAACTTGTCTTAATAAAAGTAGATGATGTTTCATCGCTTCCTATTTCTTATCGAACTGTTTACATGTGTAAGTTTGGTTGCGATCAGTATGGTAAATATCCTTCTTGTCCTCCAAACACGGGAACACCTGAAGAGATTCGCGCCTTCTGGGATTCTTACAAGAAGTTTATTCTTGTGACCACAAAATATACCTGGGATGCTCTTTCATTTGATGAGTATAAAAGAAAATTCCAAATTAGTTTGATAAACATTCAGAAAGAACTTTTAACCAAGGGCTGGTTTTATGCCTTTGCATTGTTTCCCGGATCATGTCGTTTATGCAAAGAATGTGGAATGCCCTCTCTTTGTTATCGTCCATCGGATGTAAGACCGGCTGTTTCTGGTATGGGAGTAAATATGATGCTCTATTTGCAAAGATTAAAAAATGAACTTGCATTATTGAATATTCCTTTGCATATAGAAAGATTATTCAGTATAATACTTTTAGAGTGAAGTTGAATATTTATGAAAAAGGAGTGATTATGGTGGCAGATAGCAGTAATTTCCGCTCACGTAAGAGCACTAAAAAGCGTTTGATGTTTCTTCAGAAGCTCCTAAAAGAAGAGTTTTTAGGTTCCCAAAAAGAAATAGTGGATAAACTTAGAGATGCTGGTTTTAATGCTACTCAAAGTACCATATCACGAGATCTTAAACGAATAGGGGCAGTGAGAGTTGCATTACCTACAGGTGAATATCGATATATGATACAGGATTATGCTGTAGAAGGTGTCAATGAACGTGTTATAGAAATCATAAGACGTGCTGTGACATCCTTTGAATACAATAACCCTATTCTTCTTGTTAAAGTGATACCGGGGACAGCCAGTGCCGTTGCAAGGGCTATTGAATCTCTTTCACTGCCGCAGATAGCCGGCAGTGTAGCAGGAGATGATACGATATTCTTCCTTCTCAAAGAAGGAAGTAATGCATCTGAAGTTGTTAGTACCCTGCAGAAAATTGTTGAATTTAATCCTGAGGAAACACTTCCTCTGGAAGAAGAAGAGTAAAAAAGAAAATGGGAGGCGATGCTTTATGAGAGATCCAAAAAAAATTCGTAATGTAGCCCTTGTTGGGCACCATGGCACTGGTAAAACGTCTCTTGCCGAGAAAATACTTATCAAGCTTGGTAAGATAAAGTCCCCTGGTATTGCAGATTTTGATGAGTTTGAAAAGGAACATGGCATGTCTGTTAACTTGAAGTTACTTCCCTTTGAATACGAGGGAGTTAAGGTAAATATGATTGATACTCCAGGTTATTTAGATTTTGCAGGAGAAGCTTGTGCTGCTTTGCATGTAAGTGAAACTGCTATCTTTGTTTTAGATATTTCTTCTAGAGAAGTTGGAGTTCAGGCGGAAAGACTTTGGGATAGGGGAGAAGATCATGATATGCCCCGCATTATATTTGTTAATAAGATGGATAGGGAAGGTGTTAATTTTAGAGAGTATTTAGATGTTATTTGGAATGCCTTTGGGAAGAAAGCAATGCCCCTTTATTTACCCATTGGGGAGGGTGAAGATTTTAAGGGGCTTGTTTCTATATTTTCTGATGAATTTCCTCCGGAAGTTCAGGATTTGGCTGATGAATTAAAGGAAAAGGTTATGGACCTTGTCGTTGAGATTGATGATGAGATTATGGAAAAGTATCTTAGTGGAGATGATATAACCAAGGAGGAAATAGGTAGAGCTATGAAAGAGGCCTTTTTGGAGGGTAATTTTATACCTATTATTCCTGGATCTGTAGAAAAGGATATTGGTATAGATGAGCTATTAAAGGTTATTAAGGAAGATGTCCCATCTCCAGCAGAGCGCATATGGGAACATGCTTACACAAATGAGAAACCTTTAATAGAACAACCATTTGGGGCTATTACGTTTAAGGTTTATATTGATACTTATATTGGAAAAATTGTCTTGTTTAGAGTATTTGGCGGAAGCTTGAAGAAGGGTGATACCATTTTGGTTAAAGATACGGGAGCACAGGTAAGAATTAATCATGTGTATAGTATTTTGGGTAAAGAGTTGACAGAGATAGATGAAGTGGGACCTGGTGATATGGGAGCTATTACTAAAGTTGAGGAGATTTCAGCTAACCAAACCCTTACAGATCCTAATAATCCTGTAGAACTTACCAAAATTCCTTATCCTCAACCTATTATGCCAATAGCTATCGAACCCAAGACCAAAACAGACCAAGAAAAATTGATGGAAGCTTTACATAAGTGTAACGAAGAGGATCCATCATTTGAAACTTTTTACGATACAGAGATGCATCAAACAGTTGTTAATCTCCAGGGTGATGTTCAACAGAAGCTTCTGCTTGAAAGACTTCACAATAAGTATCATGTAGATGTTAATATTGTGCCAAGAAAGGTCCCCTATAGGGAAACTATTAAGGGTAAAGCTCAAGCTGTGGGTAAATTTATCAAACAAACAGGTGGTCATGGGCAATATGCCGTTGTCCACATAGAGATTTGGCCTCTTGAAAGGGGTAAAGGATATGAATTTGAAGATGCTATATTTGGAGGAGCTATTTCTCGCACCTATATACCTTCTGTTGACAAAGGAGTTAGAGAGCGTATGGCTAAAGGTGTCTTAGCAGGCTATCCTGTTGTAGATGTTCATGTTAAGCTCTTTGATGGTAAAGAACATCCCGTTGATTCTTCTGATTATGCATTTCAAGTGGCAGGTTCGCTGGCTTTTCAAGAGGCTATGATGAATGCTAAACCTATCTTGCTAGAACCTATATATAAACTAACGGTTAAAGTGCCTAAAGATTATGTGGGTGATATCATGGGAGATATTAACTCTAGGCGTGGTCGTATTATAGGTATGGATACAGAAGGTAAATATCAAGTGATTATTGCAGAGGTTCCTTATGCTGAACTGATGGATTATGCACGAGCCATTCGCTCAATCACTGGAGGAAGGGGTACCTTTAAGATGGAATTTGACCACTATGCAGAGGTTCCTGCACATTTGGCCGAAAAGATTATTGCCGAAGCTAACAAGGAAGAAGAATAGCTGACAAAAGTGATATATAATAAATGGGCCACCTGAGGTGGCCCATTTATTGTTGGGAGGTGTTATAAATATGCAAGAAATTTTGAATAAACTGGCTGAATCAAAGCGGTATGGCATAATATTGGTTGAGGGTGAGGAAGTTCTTGTCAACTTTTATGAGAAAGAAGGAGAGCTTGTCGGTGCCTTTCACATGGTAGAGGAAAAATTTAAAGATGGTTTTAAGTTCTCTGCTGAAATATATCGATCTGTTGGTAAGGTGTCAGAGAAAGATAAGGTCATCGCTGACTTAATATCTCATATTCTATCTTTATTTAAAGAGCATTAGTAAGCGTTTTAATGCTATTTGTGCCTGCTTTCGGGTTTCACTGTCTTTACTTGTCAATCGTTCTAAAATAGTTATGGTATTTTCATATATCTTTAGATTAACAGGATAAGGATGTCCGTCTTTTCCACCATGGGCATATGAAAATACTGCTGGATCTGTAAAATCTGGAGTTGTACCGTATAACAAAACGCTTGCCATTGTTAATGCTCTAATGGAGGCAGGTCCTAAACGTGAAAGTGCTAACTGTTCTGGATTTGTTGGTATATTGTCGTATGTGCTAAGAATAACCTTCTTTAGATTACTACTAAATCTTAACTTCACAAAATGATGTTTGGGCATAAATAGGGTGGGACCTCTTCCCATTGTTTGTAAGGTATATTCCAACTCCGAGGGCTTTACCTCTTTAAAAATATTGATAATGCTATTTTTAGTTTGTTCCGCTTGTGGCGAAACGAGATTTAGGACATTGTTTTCCACTTGTTCGCTTTCTATAGCCGTATGAGGTTGTGTTAGGTTAGCATTGTAACTACTGTGGTGCCAGTGATATCGTCTTGCATATTTATTGTTGGTATTCATACCCTGCTGTATTACTACCCAATTCCCATTAGAGGTATATATGATATTGTGATGATAGATATTATAGCCATCTTGTATCCAAGCACTATCTACTTTGGCGGTAATCTTGCTTATATTTTTGATGCTATTTGGATTAACTTGGAGATATTTTCCTGTATTGTCTATCTCTAAAGGTGTTTTTCTCATCGATTTACCTTTACCACCGGCGATAAATATACCTATACCCGGGTATAGGTTGTTTAATGCAACTTTTACTGCTCCCAATGTTGTTGTGGTGAGTCCAGAGGAGTGCCAATCAAAGCCCAGAAAACTTCCAAAGGATTGAAACCAGTAGGGATCGGACATCATATCAATAAATTTATCTGGTCCAAATTCTGTGACCACAGCTTCAATAAACACTTGACTAAGTTTGACCATTTTCTTAAAAAGCCAGCGTGGTGCTCTTCCACCGTGTAATGGACTATCAACCTGTCCTGTCTTTCGCATAAGATACCTCCATTTTGAATATTATTGCACATTTAGTATAATATCCTATGTAAAAATAACTTCCGAAAGGGGGAGTACCGTGTGAAGAGATTTAGAGTTGTTCTTACCCTAATTTTAGTCTTTGGCCTTGTATTTGGAATGTTTGTTGGCTGTGGTCAAACACAGCAGTCTGAAACAGGACAGAATCAAGACCAAGGACAGCAGCAGCCTACTGAGATGGTGCTAAGGTACAATCTTGGAGCAGAACCGGAAACACTGGATCCTGCAAAGGCTACGGGAGTTCCTGAAATGACTGTGATGCTTCATACCTTTGATGGACTTACACGTCTTGATACCGATGGTAAGCCACAACCAGCTGTTGCCGAAAGCTGGGATATTCAGGATAACGGTAAAACTTACATATTCCATTTGAGAAAAGATGTTAAGTGGTCTGACGGAAAACCTGTTACAGCACATGATTTTGAGTATGCCTGGAAGAGAGCCCTTTCTCCTGAAATTGCTTCAGAATATGCCTATCAACTATACTATATTAAAAATGGTGAGAAGTATAATACGGGAGAAATTACCGATCCTAATGAGGTTGGCGTAAAAGCATTAGATGATTATACGCTTAAGGTGGAACTTGAGCAGCCAGCTCCATATTTCTTATCCCTTGTGGCTTTTCCAACTCTTTATCCTCTTCCAAAACATGTACTTGAGTCCCATCCTGACTGGCCTAAGGGTATAGATAAAGATCCTTCTCTTTATGTGACCAATGGACCATTTGTTCTTGCCGAGTGGAGTCACCATGACAAAATTGTTCTTAAGAAGAATCCAAATTACTTTGATAAGGACAAGGTAAAACTTGATAAGTTGGTTTTCTATATGGTAGAAGATGCAAATACAGCAGTACAGATGTTTGAAAATGGAGAAGTCGATGTTATAGATACTATTCCAACAGCTCAGATTGATCAGTGGAAGGGAAAACCAGAGTATAGAGTGGATCCCATTCTTGGTACCTACTATATCCTTGTGAATGTTGGTTCTGATAAGACAATGTCAGGAGATAAGAATCCGCTTCTAGATGTAAGGGTACGTAAAGCAATAGCAATGGCTATCAATCGCTCTGTAATTACAGATAAGATTCTCAAAGGAGGTCAGCAGCCGGCCTACGCATTTGTTCCACCTGGTATTCCAGATGCTAAACCTGGTACAGACTTCCGTAAAGTTGGAGGGAACTTCTTCACTGAGGATATACAAAAAGCAAAGCAGCTCCTGGCGGAGGCTGGATACCCTGATGGAAAAGGATTTCCCAAGCTTCTCTACCTTTACAACACATCAGAGGGTCACAAAAAGATTGCAGAGGCCGTCCAGAATATGCTTAAAGAGAATCTTGGTATAGATATGGAACTTCAAAATCAGGAGTGGAAGGTTTATCTCCAGAGTAGAAATGAGGGACAATTTGACTTAGCCCGTGCTGGTTGGCTTGGAGATTATGTTGATCCTATGACGTTCCTTGATATGTTTGTTTCTACCAGTGGTAATAATGATACCGGATGGTCTAATCCTCAGTACGATGAGCTTATTGAGAAGGCAAAATATGAAACAGATAATGCTAAAAGAGTTGAATATATGCATCAAGCGGAGAAGATATTAATGGAAGATATGCCTATTATTCCTCTTTACTTCTACACCCAGCCTAGATTGGTTAAAACATATGTTAAAAACTATGCGGCAATTTCCCTTGGATGGATAGACTTTAAAGAGGCTTATATTCAAAAATAGGCATTAAGGTAGGGTGGATGTGGGGGGACACTGTCCCCCCACATTTTTATTAAGGAGGTGTAGTAGGTGGCTAGATTTATAATAAGAAGATTAGGTCTTATGATAATAGCATTGTGGGTTGTGGTAACCGTCACGTTTTTCTTAGCTCACATGATTCCAGGTGGTCCATTTGATAGAGAAAAGCCTGTTCCCGAAGCTATAAAGAAGAATTTAGAGGAAAAATACCATTTAAATGAGCCTATGTGGAAACAGTATATTCTTTACCTTAACGATGTTTTACATGGCGATCTTGGTCCTTCTTTTAAGTATCCAGATAGAACAGTTAATGATATCATCAAGGAAAGTTTTCCCATATCCGCAGAACTGGGATTTTGGGTCGTTATTATTGCAACAGTAGTGGGCATCTCTCTAGGTAGTATTTCGGCACTACATCAAGGGAAGATTATAGATTCAACTTCTATGTTTTTTGCTATTCTCTTTATATCACTACCTTCTTTTGTTATTGCTCCTATATTCCAATACATATTTGGTGTGAAGTTGCATTGGCTTCCGGTTGCCAATTGGGGCTCTTGGAAACATATGATTTTACCGGCATTTTCTCTAGCACTGGGACCAACAGCTGTTATTGCACGATTAACCAGGGCATCTATGCTTGAAGTTTTGAGTAATGATTATGTAAAAGCTGCTAAAGCACGAGGTCTTTCAGGTATAAGGGTGCTTATAATATATGCATTGAAAAATGCCTTAATTCCAGTTGTTACTTATCTGTTTCCCTTAATTGCTGCTATCTTTACAGGTAGTTTTGTAGTGGAGAAGATATTTAATATTCCTGGTTTGGGAAGATACTATGTGACATCTATTTATAATCGTGATTATACCGTGATATTAGGTGTAACTGTATTTTATGCAGCTTTTCTTATACTCATGAATTTGCTTGCTGATCTTACCTATGCGCTGCTTGATCCCCGTATCAGGTATGAGTGAGGTGATACATATGAGTATGGATGTGAGCTTGGAAAAACTTAAGAACCCTAATTTGTGGGAACCAATACCGGAAAATGAAAAGATGGGAGCCGAGGATATTACAGCTCCACAAATTACCTTTTGGGGAGATGTTTGGCGTAGATTTAGAAAAAACAGGTTAGCGGTTTTGGGACTTGTACTCCTTGTTATGATTCTGTTATTTGCAATAGTTGGCCCTTGGGTTTCTCCTTATTCTTACGATAAACAAGACTATGATGCAATTTTAGAAGCTCCTAATCTGAAACATATATTTGGTACAGATTATGTAGGAAGAGATCTCTTTACCAGGGTTATGTATGGCGCTCGTATATCACTTGCCGTTGGATTCTTGGCTGCTATGGTGCAACTTGTTATAGGTGTGCTGTATGGGGGCATATCGGGTTTTATTGGTGGAAAAGTAGACGAAATAATGATGCGTATTGTCGATATTATGTATGCTATCCCTATTCTGCTTATTGTTATTTTGTTAATGGTTGTATTGGGACCTGGTTTGGTTAACATATTTTTAGCACTGGGATTTTTTTATTGGCTAGGAATGGCAAGGATTGTAAGAAGTCAAATTCTTACATTAAAGGAAGAGGAGTTTGTATTAGCTGCAAGAGTTTTAGGAGCCAGTACTCGTAGGCTTCTTTTGCGCCACCTAATACCCAATGCTATGGGACCTGTTATTGTAACTGTTACGTTAAACATACCCAATGCGATATTTACCGAGGCTTTCCTCAGCTATATAGGACTTGGTGTGTCTGCACCGATGGCTTCACTTGGTAGTTTAGCATCTGATGGGGTGGAGTATATTCGAACAGCTCCATGGCTCATGCTATTTCCAGCACTCACCATTGCGCTTATAGCTTTAGCATTTAATTTTGTAGGAGATGGCTT